>CAIOHM010000445.1 GCA_903858055.1 uncultured delta proteobacterium | reverse complement strand
TCAACGACGCGGGCGCGCTCGCGTACGTGAGCGAACGCCCAGCCCTCGACCTCGTGGGCCTCGGAGGCTTTCAGCGGCTACCGTGGGCGCGCGCAAACCGCTTCGGCGTCGGCGCGTCGCTCGAGCTGCTCGAGCGCGTACCGCCGAGCGCGTGGCCGAGCCACATGGCGATTTACCCGAGCTGGTTTCCGGGGCTCGCCGAGAACTTCGGCCGTGAGCTCGCGCGGTTCACGGTGCACGACAACGTCATCTGCGGCGGTCTCGACAAGATCGTCTACGCCGCGGACTGGTCGTCGCTGCGTCGAGGAGAGACCCCGTCGGAGCCCACGGAAGCGCACGCGATCGTCGACGACGTGGACCTCGGTGACCTGCTCAGCGAAGAGGCCCATGCGCTCGAGACGAGCGTACCTGCGCCCAGGGATTTCCGGGTCCAAACCACCGGCACGTCGGCGCCGCTCTTCGACGGAGGGGTACGCCTCGCGGGCGGTGAAGCGCTCTCGTTCCGGGTAAACGCCTCGCGGGCGACGCACCTGGTCTTTCGCGTTGGTGTGCTTCGTCACGGCACTTGGCGCATCGCCTTCGACGACGAGCCTGCGGACGCGCGCAGCCTCGACGCGAGCGCCTATTGGCACGAGCAAACGGTGCCGCTGCCCGCGCGTGGCGTCACGAAGGTCACCGTGAGCGTGCCCGAGGGGTCCTTCCTCGTCACGCACGCGTGGGCGGTCAACCGCGGATCACGCCCGTGAGCGCGCGCATGGCGCTCGTGAGCTCCGCGATGGGCGCCCCCGTGAAGCAGAGGCGCGCGTAGCCGGCGAACACCTCGCCGCACGCCGCTCCCGGGCACACGAGCACCCCCGCCTCCACGAAGCGCTCGAAGAGCGCGTTCACGCCGCTTTCCGCTGCAAACGCCTCGAAGTTCGCGAAGACGTACGAGCCACCCGCGGGAGCGAGGAACGGCACGCGCACCGCAGCGAGCGCCTCGGCAAACACCGCGCGGGCTTGGATGTATCCTGCACGTGCGTCGCGCACCCACGCTTCGTTCGCGAGCGCGGCGAAGGCGAGCCCTTGCGCGTGGAGGCTTGGATGAAAGGCGCTGTGCGTGGCGACCTTGCCGATCGCCGCGAGCACCGCGGACTCGGCACGCACGTAGCCGATACGCGCCCCCGCGAGCCCATGGCTCTTCGAGAGCGACCCCACGACGACGACCCGTCCGTCTTCGAAGGCTCCCGCCGAGACGAAGGGCGCGTCGTAGGCGTAGGCGGCGTAGACCTCGTCGGCGAAGACCCAGAGCCCGTGCTCGACCGCGAGCGAGACCAGCCTCTCGAGGAGCGCACGCGGGTAAACGAACCCGCACGGATTGTTCGGCGAGGCGAAATACAGGCCGCGCGTACGCGCGCCGATCGCACGGCGCACGAGGGCGATCGCGGCGTCTTCGCCCGCCGCCGCGACGGTGCTCGTGAACGGAACCTCCACGGGCACCGCGCCCGCGCTGCGCAAGACCCCGACCGAGAGCGGCCAGTAGGGCGCGAGCACCACGACTTCGTCGCCCGCGTCGAGGCACGCGCGCGCGGCGCAGAGGAGCCCGTGCGTGGCGCCCACGGTGACGAGCAGATCGCCGCCGCCGGAGGGAAGCCCATGC
>CAIOHM010000444.1 GCA_903858055.1 uncultured delta proteobacterium | reverse complement strand
CTCTACCGATGGCTCGAGGTCGCGCGGGTCGACGCGGCCATGGCGAGCCCGGAGGGGCTCCGCGAGGCTTCCGCGGCGGTGGCGGCACTCGTGCCGCGCGTGGCCGAGAGCGACAAACGGCGCGCCGCGATCGTGCTCGACGATCTGCGCGAGCGGCTCGCGCTCCACGAAGGCAGTCAGCGCGCCATCGCGAAGTAGGCGAGCGCGGCGCACGACACCGCGACGATGACCGCGGGGACGACCCAGCGCGGCGTTGCGCTCGCAGCGGCGCGCGACTCCCGTGTGACGGTCGCGCCCGGCGCCTCGACGACGGATCCCGTCAGATCGCTGGGCAAGACGCGCTTCGAGCGCTCGATGGAGAGGGTCGCTCGCACGCGCGCGTCGAAGGATTCGGTGAAGCGCGGGGAGACCTCGTGGATGGGACGCTGCGGGCCCTTCGTGATCGCCTCGAGGAGCTTCGCCGGATCCGTCACGAAGCCGAAGGGGCTGCGTCCTGTCGCGAGCTCGTAGGCGATGCATCCCCACGCGAACACGTCGCTCTCGGCGAGGGTCGTGTTCGCCATGAACTGCTCCGGTGCCAGGTACGCGAGTGCGCCTCCGGTCGCACGAATGCGGTTGAGGGTCGGCCCGAAGGTGCGTGCTTCGCCTGGTTTCGAGCTCATCGACGAGCTCGGCGCCGGGGGCGGTACGATCGCCGCGAACCGCACCGATCCGTCTTCCCGCAGCAGCACGGCGTCCGGCGTCAGGTCTCCGTGCACGTGCCCGCGCGCGTGGAGATCACGGAGGGCCTTCGCGAGGCACGCGAGGGTCTCCACACGCTGCTCTTCGCTCCAGCGGCGATCGTGGACGCGCGCCGGCAGCGCGCAGGCGGCGTCACCCTCGTACACGAGGTACGCGTGGTCGCCGTCGACGTGAACCTCACGCACGCGCAACACGATCTCGGTCATGTTGTTGGCGAGGAATTCATCGGCTTTCCTGGGAGTTCCCTCGCGCGGTCGCCGCTCGACCAGGCAGCTTCCGCCCTCCGCGGACTGGTAGCGCGCGAGGCACTCGGCACCGGGCAGACGCGCGAGGACCGTCAGGCCTGGGAGGACGGCGAAAGGGGAGTCGCTCATGGTCGGTATCCGACCGCACCGTAGCGCAGCGTTCGCTTCGCCGGGGAGCCGCAATCGTTGCACTCCGGCGCAGTCTCGGCGCTTGCGGCCCTGCTCTCTCGTGCCCATGATCGCGTCATGTCCGTCTCGGATCCACGCCCCATCGTCATCGCGGTCGACGGCTCGCCGCGTGCGTCGGAAGTCTTGAACGCCGGGCTCGCGCTCGCGCACGCGCTTGGCGCGAAGGTTCACGTCGTCCGCACCGTGAGCATCGAGGGCGAGGCCCACGAGACGCTTGCGGAGCGGACGCCCTCCGAGGTTCGCGACGATGTGGCGAGCGACGCGGCGCGCGACCTCCGCGTGCTCTTGTATCATGCACACACCGACGCCGAGGCGCACGTGCTCGTCGCTGCGCCCGTCGCGGGGGTCTGCGGGTTCGCGAAGGGCGTGAACGCGCGACTCCTCGTCGTTGGGACGCACGGGTACGGGGCGATCGAGAAGCTGCTCGGGACGACGGCGGCGCGCCTCGTCGAGGAGGCTTCTTGCGATGTGCATGTGGTGCGTTGCGCGCGGGTGACGGCGGGGTAGGCTCGCGGCGGAATGCACGCTGCGGCTTCGCGGCGTCGAGGCGTCGGTCCTCCCGCGAGGAGGGCGCTCCATTCGGCTTGGGCTTCGTTGCT
>CAIOHM010000443.1 GCA_903858055.1 uncultured delta proteobacterium | reverse complement strand
GCCCTCCTTCAAGGCTGCCGCCGACGCCCTCAAGGCCGGCGAGATGACGAGCGGTGCGATCGAGTCGCCCTTCGGCTTCCACGTGATCCTGCGCGACGACGTCGCGAAGACCGAAGCGGTCGTCGCTGCCGCCAAGCGCTCGATCGCGCGCGAGCTCTTCGTGAAGGAGAAGCTCCGCACGAAGAGCGAGGAGCTCGCGGCCGCTGCACGCGCACAGCTCGCGGAAGGCAAGGCTCCGGCCGACGTCGCCGCCGCGCTCACGGCTCCCTTCGCAGCGATGACCTCGAGCGTCGCCGTGCTCCCGGTCGTGCGTGACCTCTCGCTCGACAAGGCCCCCGAAGGTGGCGCGGCGCCGGCCCGGCTCGTCGAGGGTGCAGGTTCGCGTGCCGCTGCGACCGCCGATGATCGCCCGAGCGGCGGCGAGTCGACGCTCTTCGCGCGCGGGCAAGAGCCCTTCGCGGGCCTCTCGAGCGAGGGCACGACGAAGGCGACCTCGTTCGCGATGAGCGCCAGCGTCGGCGCCGTGGCGAGCGAGCCCATGGCGCTCCAGAGCGGCTTCGCGATCGTGAAGCTCCTCGAGCGCAAGGAGGCCGAGCGCGAGCAGTTCCTCAAGGACAAGGACGGCTTCATGGCCCGCTACGCGCAAGCGAAGCGCCTCGAAGCGATCGCGGTGTACGTGAAGCGCGCGCGCGAGCGCTCGAAGAACGAGATCACGATCGACTCGAACTACCTGAGCGAGCCGTCGACCAAGGCTGGCGAGACCCCGGTCGACGAGGGCGAGGGCGAGTGACGAGCGACGCCGCCGGAGGGCCATGAGCCTCTCCTGCCCTCACGTCGCCCGCACGCTCCCGAACGGGCTTCGTCTCGCCGTGGTGCCCCGCCCTTCGCTACGGCGGGCGCACCTCGGTGTGTTCGTTCGCGTTGGCTCGCGCTTCGAGGCGCGCCGCGACAACGGGCTGTCGCACTTCCTCGAGCACATGATCTTCCGTGGCACCGATCGCCTCCGCGACGCCCACGCCGTCAACGCGACCTTCGAGCGCCTCGGCGCGAGCCTCGAGGCTTGCACGCACGTCGACTACGCGGTCTTCGAGCTCGACCTTCCGCGCGAGAGCTTCCACGAAGCTGCGGCCCTCCTCGGTGAGGTGCTCGCGGAGCCGCGCTTTCCGTCGATCGACGTCGAGCGGGGCATCGTCTCGGAGGAGCTCCTCGAGGACCTCGACGACGACGGACGCCAGGTGAATCCGGACAACATCGTCCGCGCCGCCACCTACGGCCGGCACCCACTCGGCATGACGATCACCGGCGGAAAACGAGAGATCGCGCGCTTCACCGTCGACGACCTCCACCGCCACCATCGCCGCCACTTCGGCGGCCCCTCCATGGTCGTCGTCGCGGCGGGGGCCCTCGAGGCCGAGCCCGCCCTCGCGACGCTGGAGCGCGCCTTCGAGCGCTTCCCTGGAACGCCCGCGGTGCCCGTCGAACCGCCGCTCCGCCAAGCCGCGCCGATCACCCGCCATGTACGCGACGCGGCAAGCCAGACCGACGTGCGCGTGAGCTTTCGGGCCTTCGGCGAGCGCGACCCGCGCATGCCCGCCCTGGAGGCGCTGATGCGCATCGTCGACGACGGCATGGCCACGCGCCTCTACCGCCGCCTCTGCGACGAAGGGGGCCTCTGCTACGATACGAGCGGCTCGTACGAGGTCTTCGAGGACGACGGCGTCGTCGACTTTGCGGCTTCCGTGCGCCACGATCGTGCCAGCGCGATCGTCGACGCGGTGCTCGCGCTCATGGCGGAGCTCGCCGAGGAAGGGCCTCACGCCGAGGAGGTCGCCCTCGCGATTCGCAGGCATCGCTGGGACGTCGAGAGCGCCCTCGACTCGCCGTCGAGCCTCGCGCATACGCTCGGCGTGAGCTGGCTCTTCGGCCAAGCGCGCTCGTTCGACGAACACCTCGCGCGCCTCGACGCGGTCACCGTCGACCAGGTGCGGGAAGTGGCGGCGCTGCTCGCGCGTCGCGATCGGCTCACCGTCGCGACCGTGGGGCTCACGCCGCTCCGCGAGCGAAAGCGCATCGAAGCGCTCGTGCGAAGCTACCGCTGACGCGCGCGATCAAGACGCCGCATCACGACCGCAGAAGTCTCCGATCAACGCCGCGAGCTCGCCGGCGTGGGTCCAGTGCATCATGTGCCCTGCGTCGGCGATCGTCGCGCGCTCGAGCTTCCCGATCGCCGCGAGGCGCTCGCCTTCGTCCTCGGGGTGCCAGCCGCGCGGGCCGCCGTCGACGAAGAGCGTGGGGGCCTCGATCGCTCCGAGGTGCGCGAGGAACGCCGCGCGGTTGAACGGGACGGCCCATGGCTCACGGTGGCGCGCGTCGGCTTTCCAGCGATAGAGACCGTCGGGGCCGAGTCGCGCGAAGCCAGGGGCGACGCGTGCGATCACCGACGCAGGCACACGCGGGTGGTTCCGCGCCAGGCTCTCGACGACTTGTTCGCGGGTCATCGCCCGCGGTGCCTTGCGCTCGGAACGCGCGGCGGTGATCCAGCGGCGGGTGCGTTCGGGTGCCTCGGCCGCGTCGGGCGCGTTCGGTCCGAGCCCCTCGACGAGCACGAGGCGGCGCACGAGCGAAGGGAACGCCCCCGCGAAGGTGACGGCGACGGAACCGCCCATCGAGTGGCCCACGAGATCGATTTGCGCGTGTCCCTCCACCGCGAGGATCTCGTAGAGGTCACGCACGTAATCCGCAAAATAGTACGTTGCTTGTTCATGAATGTGTTCGGTATCACCGTATCCACGAAGGTCCGGCGCGAGCACGCGGCGCCCGCGCGCCTGCAAGCGCGTCGCGACCTCGCGGAAGCTTTCGCCGCTGTCCATCCAGCCGTGGATGAGCACGATCGGTGGCAATTCGCTCGCCGCCGGCCACTCGAGCAGTCCGTGACGCAGACCCGTGACGCAAAGCGTCTTCTTCGTTTCGTTCATGAAGTCGATCCCGAGCGCGCAAGATTCTACAATCCCGCCCGCCCGCGAAGTAGTCACGAAAGACCCCCATGAGCCACACGATCACCCTCATCCCTGGCGACGGCATCGGTCCTGAAGTGAGCGAGGCCACTCAGCGCGTCCTCGAAGCCTCCGGCGTGAAGATCGAGTGGGAGGTCCACAACGCCGGCGCCGCCGTGGCCGAGAAGCGCGGCACCACGCTCCCCGCGGAGGTGCTCGAGTCGATTCGCCGGAACAAGGTCGCCCTCAAGGGCCCCATCGGCACGCCGATCGGCAAGGGCTTCAAGTCCGTGAACGTCACGCTGCGCCAAGAGCTCGACCTCTACGCGAACGTGCGTCCCGTGCGGTCGCTCCCAGGCGTCGAGCCGCGCTTCGAGGGCACGGACATCTGCATCGTGCGCGAGAACACGGAGGATCTCTACGCCGGTCTCGAGCTCATGATCATGCCGGGCATCGCGCAGAGCATCAAGCTCATCACCGAGCGCAGCTGCAAGCGCATCTGCGAGTACGCGTTCGATTACGCCAAGCGCATGAACCGCCGACGCGTCACGGTCGTGCACAAGGCGAACATCATGAAGCTCTCGGACGGTCTCCTCCTCGAGGTCTTCCGCAAGGTGGCCATGCTCTACCCAGCCATCGAGCCCGCCGAGGTTATCGTCGACGCCTGCGCCATGAACATGGTCCGCAACGCGAACAAGCTCGACGTGATCGTCACCGAGAACCTCTACGGCGACATCTTGAGCGACCTCGGCGCAGGGCTCGTGGGCGGCCTCGGCATCGTGCCCGGCGCGAACATCGGCACGTCGTCCGCCGTCTTCGAGGCCGTGCACGGCAGCGCGCCCGACATCGCGGGCAAGGGCATCGCCAACCCGACCGCGCTCATTCAGTCGGCCGTCATGATGCTCCACCACATCGGCGAGACCTCGCCGGCGGAGCGCATCGAGCGCGCGGTGACGGAGCTCTACAAGCGCGGCGAAGTCCGCACGGGCGACCTCGGCGGCGCAGCCACGACGGCCGAGTTCACCGACGCGCTCTGCCGCATGGTCGCCGCGGGCTGAGCGTCGCCCCGCGGCGGGCGCACGGCACAGGGTCCCTCACGAAGGCTTCGTGAGGCGGTCCAGCTCTTCGCGAATGATGCGCTCCGCGAGGCGTGGCACGACATCCCATACGGCGCGCTCGACGACCTGGGTCGTGAGCTGAAGCACCGCCGAGGCTTGCGCCGCCGAGAGCCCGAGCTTGTCGAGTTCGTTCGCGAGCGTGCGAAGCTCCGAGCCCGAACCGGGCACCGGCGGGGTCGCCGCCTCTTCGGCTGCGGCTTCTTCCGCCGCAGACTCCGCTTCGTCGGCCGTCAGCTCCGCCGAGTACCCGGTCGCGTCGAACTCGCCGCCCCAGCCTTCGCCTTCCGCCGCCGCTTCGCCCTCGGCCGCAGCCTCGGCTCCTTCGCCTTCCGTGTACTCTGCACCGGCCTCGGCGCTCTCGTCCGCCGCCGCCGCTTCCTCCGCCGAAGGCTCCGCTTCGTCGGCCGTCAGCTCCGCCGAGTACCCGGTCGCGTCGAACTCGCCGCCCCAGCCTTCGCCTTCCGCCGCCGCTTCGCCCTCGGCCGCAGCCTCGGCTCCTTCGCCTTCCG
>CAIOHM010000442.1 GCA_903858055.1 uncultured delta proteobacterium | reverse complement strand
TCTTCGACGACTACGCGAACCTCGCGACGGCGCGCGTAGGCACGCACCGCCTGCCGAAGATGAAGGCCGTCGACACGGGGCTCTTCGTGCTCGGCAAGGTCACGTACCTCGCCTGGAACGTCGCCGTGCCCCTCACGCAGCACGCCCCGGCGTGGGTCATCGCCACCTGGCTCGGCTCGAGCCTCGTCGGGAGCCTCGTGCTCGCCGTGACGTTCCAGCTCGCGCACTGCGTGGAAGAGACCGCGATGTTCGAAGCGCGCCGCGACCCGCGCGGCCGGAGCAACCTGCCGCTCGGGTTCTTCGAGCACCAGGTCGCCACCACCATGGACTTCGGCCGCGGCAACGCGCTCGTCACCTTCCTCGTCGGCGGTCTGAACTACCAGACGGTGCACCACCTCGTGCCGCGCGTGAGCCACGTGCACTACCCTGCCCTCTCGCGCGAACTCGAAGCCTTCTGCCGCGAGCACGGCGTGCGCTACACCGTGCAGAGCACCTGGGGCGCGCTGCGCTCGCACTTCCGCTTCCTGCGAAGCCTCGGCGAGGGCGCGGAGCAGCACGCCACCGCGAACGCGGCCTGAGCGCTCGGGGAGAGCGTGTAGACTACATGAGAGCCTCGCGAGCGATTCGCGGGGCTCTTTTCACGAGTCGAAACACCCCCGACGGCGCGTGGCCCCATGAAAAAGGCGTTTGAGCCGGGACCCAAACGCCAACGTGACGAGAGCCGCTTTCCGGATTTGAACCGGAGACCTACGGTTTACGAAACCGTTGCTCTACCAACTGAGCTAAAGCGGCGGACGAGGGCGCGTTGCTTAGCGCCCTGGGCGCGAACGTCAAGTGAATCGTGCGAGCGCCGTCGCGAGCGGGGGCGTCACCCGTTTGGGCGACACGGCGCTTCGCAACGCCCCAACCACCTTTGCGCCTCGAAAACGCAGGAGATCGGCGCTACCGACGTGCGCGGTGGTGCCGAGCTCACGACGCACGGCGTTGACGCTCGAACACCGGGACTTACGTCGTTCGAGCCGAGGTCCTCGACCTCGCGCCCCTTCGAAAGCGAGCCTTCCATGAACATTGAAGACGGCGACATCGTGTTCTTCGAACGCGGCGCGGAGCGCAAGATGGGCAACGACGGGAACTACCACTGGGTCGAGTCCGGTTCCTACCCGTTCGGTCACGCCGAAATCGGCTCGCACATCAACATGTCGCACGGCGCCGACGGCGAGCCGGTCCGCAAGAACGGCCGCTGGGTCGGGGACGAGCCGCGCGTCACCTGGGGCATCGGCGGCAACGGCAACGGGTCGACCGAGCTCGAGCTTGCATGCATCAAGGCTCGCGTCTACCGCTCCCGCGAGAGCGCCGAGACCCGCACGCTCATCGCCGACGCGATGGAGTCGTTGAGCCACGGAACCTCCTTCGGATCCTACCGCGCGGTTACCGCGGGCGTTCGTTCGAACGCCTACCTGACGTCGTCGCGTCACCGCGGGCTTCTACGCAAGTACTGGCCGCGCGTCGTGGCCTACGACGGCGGCGCCCAAGTCGACCACGTCATGAAGAACGCGTTCTGCTCGGAGCTCGTGGTGGCGTCGATTCAGGTCGCGGCGATGCTCGCGAGCGCGCCCGCCGAGGGGGAACCCGACGACGACGCGACGCGCTTTGCCCGCGCCCAACAGCACCCGCTTTGGCTCGAAGCGCGCAGCAAGGCCACCTTGCCCAAGGACCTCGAGCGGCTCCTGCGCACCTCGCCGAAGTGGGAATACCTGGGCGTCTTCGCTCCGTCGCGGAATCCGGAAGAGGTCTCCCTCACGAAGCTACGCAGCGTCATCAACCGCGCGCTTGCACACTACAACGACCGCTTCACGATGGGCGGACTCTTCAAGTGGACCAGCGACTCCACCGCCGCCATGTTGCCCGTGCTCCGGTCGATCGCCAACGCCCCCAACGGCGAAGCCGCGAACCTTCGCTTCGCGATCGCGCAGGTGCTCCCAGGTGTGCTCCCCGCCATGGGCAAGCGCTCCAAGCCGTGGGCCATGGCGGTGCCCCTGCGCAGGCTCGACAAGGGCTCGCGCCTTTACCGCTGCCTGATCCTCGCCGTGGCGCAGGGCGCCGCGGACGAGTTTCAGTTCGACCCGACGGACGTCGAGCGCGCGCGCGGGGCGTGAAGCGTCGGAGCAAGGCCTCGCGCCGCGCCGCTGCGACCGTCAAGCGGCGGCGATGGCGAGCGGATCGGCGGCGACGCGCGTGGCGGCGAGGCGCGCGAGGCCCATGATCGAGTGCTGGGGGTTCACGCCGAGGTTCGTCGGGAAGATGCTGGAGTCCACGACGTAGAGGCCCTTGGCTGCGTGCGTGCTGAAGTCGAGGCCGACCACACCGTCGCGCTCGCTCGCCGCCATGCGCGCAGCGCCGAAGAGGTGCGAGGCGATGAACGAGTAGTGGCGCGAGTCGAGGGGCGCGTTCTCGATGAGCTTCACCTCGTCCATCGAGCGGATGATCTCCGGGAGCCCGTGAATGCCCGGCCACACTTCCTTCGCGCCCGACTCGAAGAAGAGGCGCGCGATGAGCGCTGCGGCCTTGCGCGCCGCCGCCACGTCTTCCTTGGCCATGGAGTAACGGACCATGTCGCGCCCGCCGAAGCCCGGGCGAATGCTGCCCTGGGCCGTGGCGCGGATCTGCGCGACCCAGATCGCCGCGTGCGGGAGCGTGGTGAGGCGGCTCACGAGCTCACGGCCGACGCCGGGGATGCGCACGGCAGCGAGCTCGGGCTGCATGCTGATGGTCTCGAGCTTGAAGCGCTCGCTCTTGCGGAAGTCGATGGTCTCCGCGCCTTGCGTGGCGCCGAAGTGCATGTCGACCTTCTGGCCAAAGATGCCCGGAAGGCCGAGGCCCGGGTGCGCCATGAAGTGCTCGCCCAGGTGCGGGTTCTTGATGCCGCTGCGGCGCAGGACGTTCGGCGTCTGGATCGTGCTCGCCGCGAGGAAAACGCCTCGTCGCGCGTGAACGACCACGGGGATCTTCTTCGCGTGCTTCGGGTTCGTCGCGGTGGTCGAGCCCACGACACCCACGGCGCGGCCGTTCTTGATCGCGACGCGGTCGACGCGCACGCTCGTGAAGATGCGCGCGCCCTTGCGGAGCGACCACGGGACGTAGCTCACGTTCATGCCCTGCTTCGCGGCGTTCGGGCAGCCGGTGAGGCACTGCCCCGCCCCCTTGCACGCGTTCTCGTAGCGGCGCATGCGCGTGCCGACGAAGCCGCCCTTGAAGCTGTTGTCGACGAAGAGCCGGTTGTTCTCCCCGAGCGCCTCGTCGAGCACCGCGTGAACCTTGAGCTCTTCTTCGATCGCCGCGAAATGCGGGTCGAGATCGCGCTCGGTGATGGCACCGCCGAGGCCCCAGTTCTTCGACCAGTCGTCGAGTACGTCGTCGGGGGTGCGCCACACGATCGCCGAGTTGACGAGGGTCGAGCCACCGACCACGCGCCCCTGAAGGAGCGGGATGATCGAGTTGCCCATGAGCGCCTGGGTGCCCGCCTCGCGGAACATGCGCTTGAAGGAGGGAAAGATGCGGCGATCGAACTCGCGGGTCTTCACCCAAGGCCCCTCCTCGACGATGGCGACCGAGTAGCCGGCCTGCACGAGGGTCCACGCGGCGGTGCCGCCGGCAGCGCCGGAGCCGATGACCACGAAGTCGAAGGTCTCGTCGATGGGGCTGGTGACGGTCTCGCCGTCGACCACGGAACCCTCGGGGAGCTGCTCGTCAGGAAAAACGCGGGAGTCGATGCTCATGGTAGTACTCCGTAAGACTCGTTCTGTATGACGTCGTGTTTCAGGCTGCGTTCTTGCGACCCAGCGGGAGGAGCTTCGCGCGGTCGGGCTCGGCGCTCCGGCAGATGGCCTGGAGCTCGGCGCCGCCGCCGAAGAAGAAGGCGAAGGTGGCCTTCAGGGCCATGACCATCTGGCGCACGAGGTAGATGTCCGAGTGGCCGATCTTCCAAACCACGGCCTCGCGGTCCTTCTCGCCGAGGCCCGCCATCGTGCGGGGCTTGCCGATGACGAAGAGCGGCGAGAGCGCCACGAGCAGCAGGAAGAGGCGAATGCCGAAGAACGTGATCGCCGGGAGCGCCTCCGCGAGCTCGTCGATGAAGCCGGCGAGGTCCATGTCGGCGATGCCTTGCGTGACGCCGGCCTCGGGCGCCGCCGGGTAGATGGTGCCGAGGGTCGCGCGGGCCCACTTGTACTCGAGGGCGGTGATGGCACGGGGCTGGTCGGTCATGGTCGTTCCTGAAGGTTCGAGGGGGCGGTGCCGTTGAGCGTGTGGCGATGGCGCGCGAGCCACGCTTCGTCGCTCGCGGCGAGGAAGGCAGGCACGAGGCTGCGCGCGTCGGAGGCGGCGCGATTCTCGAGAATCGCGAGGATCATCGGGTAGACCTGCATGCTGTCGTCGCAGCGGTCGTAGAGGAGCTTCGTGAGGCCCGGGACCTCTTCGAAGAAGCGTGCGAGGTTGTTGAGCACGAGCTCGAGGGCGACGTTCTTCGACGCGCGCGCGAGCACACGCTGGAACGCGACCTCGCCGCGCGCGAAGGCGATCGGGTCTTCGAGCTTCTCCGCTTGCGACGCCATGACGGCCCGCACCTCCTCGAGGTGAGAAGCTTCGCAGCGCTCGGCGGCGAGCGCGAGGCCTTCCGCCGCGAGCATGCGTCGGAGCTCGAGCATCGAGCGGACGACCTCTTCCCAGGGGCCCTCGCTCGGCGAGATCGATCGCGCGAGCGTGCCGAGGTGCTCGAGCCCCACGCGCTCGCGCCACGGGAGCACCACCGTGCCCATGCCGTGTTTGGTCTGCACGAAGCCGATGGCCTCGAGCTGCGCCAGGGCCGCACGCAACGTGAGCCGGTTCACACCGAAGGCCGCCGCGAGCTCGCGCTCCGCGGGGAGCTTCGAGCCCGCCTCGAGGCGCCCCGCGACGATGTCCGCGCGCAAGCGGGCCACGACCGCGTCGACCACCGAAGCCCGCGAAACGGGGGCGAAGGTCGCTGGCTCGGGGAGGTTCGGGATGGCGCTCATATTGACTCGGTGATTGAGTGGTTGAACCAGTTAGCAAGGCGCCAAAAAAAGGCCAGGGGAATCGTCCCCCGACCTCTCACGACCGAAAACGTTCGTGATTTCAACTACTTTGCCCGCACGCGCACCCTTGCTCGCGCCAACGAGGCGCGCGCGACCGCTACTTCCCGGCGACCGGGCGCTCGACGACGGCCTGCTCGACCATCGCGGCGTCCATGGCCCGCACCTCACCCGGCTCGAAGCCGCGAAAGCGCACGGTGCGGTGAGGGCGTAGCTCCGCGAGCTCATGGAGGGCCTCGTAGGCCGCGAGCACCGGTGCCCCCTGCCCTCGTACCTCTTCGAGCGCGCGCCCGATGTGCGCGGGGTACTGCGCCTTCGCGGTGGCCTCGAGCTCCGCCACGCGCACGTCCGTATCGGCCTCGAGCTTCGCGACCGCAAGGCGACCGACCTCCTCGATGTCCGCGCGGGCCTTCTCGAGGCGCGCCGCGACCGTGTCGAAGAGCTGCTGGCTGATCTCGGGCAAGAGCCCGACGTTGCGCAGGTGGAGCTGCTCGACCTCGATGCCCCAGCGCGCGGTGTCGGCGGCGATGTCGCGGCGCACGGCCTCGCTGAGCTCGGTGCGGTTGCAGAGGATCTCGCGGAAGTCTCGGTTGCCGAGGATGGACGTCGTCGCGTGCGAGACGAGCGTGCGCAGTGCGCCGTCCCAATCGGAGACGGCGAAGAGCGCGCGCTCCGGGTCGACGATGCGGAACTCGAGCCAGAGGTCGACCGTGATCGTCGTGCCGCGCGCGTCGTTGACATGCACCGCACGGAAGTCCCGAAAATCGAGGCGGCGCGAGACCCGGTGCACCTCGACCCACGGGAAGATTCGCTCGAGGAACGTGTGGTGGCCGGCCTCGTGAAGGGTCGTGACGAGGCGACCATGACGGGTCACGAGCGCGCTCTCGCCCTCGCGCACCTCGACGCCGGTGGCGTGGAAGAGCTTGAGCGCGAGCACGGGCGCGAGGACGCCCGCAACGAAAGCGACGAGGATCATCGTGGTCACGACGTGGGCTCCTTCACGAACGAGAGTCGCGCCTCGGAGAGGACCTCCGCGCGGCGCCGCGCCACGTAGGCGTCGAGGGTTCGGCTGCGCTCGAGCTCGGCGAGCGTGGCGGCGAGCACGGTGATCTCCTTGGCTTCCGCCTCCGCGCGCGAGCTGGCGATCGCCACCGAGCGCTCCGAGGAGAGCGTGCGGCGCGAGGCTTCGGCCTCGGCACGAAAGTAGTCACGCTCGGCGACGCTCTGCGCTTGCAAGACCGCGTTCAACGCTTCGTCGAGCTCGTCGGGCGGGAGGATATCGACGAGGTCGACGGCGACGAAACGGAGCCCGTAGCGATCGCCCATGCGCTGCCGAACGAACTCGTCGATCTGGCGGTTCAGGCGCCGGCGCTCGCGCCGAATGAGCGCGTAGGAGCCCGCGTCCACGGTGCGCGGCGGCATCGAAAGTCCCGCGGCCACTTCAGAGGCCCCGCCGAAGTTCGCGATCTCGTTGCGCAGCAGGCACGTGAAGAGGCCCGTCACGTGCTCGAGGGGCTCGCGCAGGCCGAAGAGAAACCGCTCGAGTCCGCCTGGTTCGAGGACGTAACGGAGCACCGAGTCGAAGCGAAGCACGGTGCCGTCGTTCGTCATCGCCGTGCGACCGCGGTGCTCGCCCGAGAGCTCGAGCGAGCGCTCCATGGCGGCGACGACCAACACCTCTTCGAAGGGGAGCTTCGGGTGCAGGCCCGGGCCGAAGACACGAAGCTTCTCACCGTTGCGCTGCGCGCGCCCGAAGCGCAGGAGCACGGCCTCGTGTCCCTCTTCGACGCGGAACCAGCCGCGCCAAGCGAATGCCCCGGCCAGACCGGCGACGAGTCCCAATGCGAATGCCATGAACATGGTGGTCTTCGTTCTCCGTCAGAAGCGGGCGCTTCGGTTGCGGCGACGCCCGGCTGCGAGCCACGGCGCCTCGTGAAGGGTGCGGTCGTCTTCGGGCGACACGTCGTGCGCCTGGTTCGGCTCCACGATCGTGTAAGCCGCCGCGAGGCCGCGGTTCACCTCGACGACGTCCTCGTTGAAGTGAAGCTTGGCGGCGTCGACGTCGGGCAGCGCCGCGACCGCGTCCGCGGTGGTGACGATCGCGCCGTGCGGCACGTATTTCCCATCGGGAATTTCCACACCAACCACGACGGCGCCGATTCCGACGAAGCAACGCGCACCGACGATCGAGTCGTGGACGACCGCCTTGAACCCGACGAACGAGTGGTCGCCGATGAAGCACGGCCCGTGCACGAGCGCGTCGTGCGCCATCGAGACGCCGCGGCCCACGAAGACCGACCACTTCTCGCCGCCCACGAGCACGTGCCGGTCTTTGAGGCCGTGGATGACGACACCGTCTTGGACGTTCGAGTCGTCGCCGATGAAGAACGGCGTGCCCTCGTCGGCGCGCACGGAGCTCCCGGCCGCGACGTGCACCGAGCGCCCCAGCACCACGCGCCCGGCGACGTTCGCCTGCCGATGCACGTAGCTCGTGTGGGGCACGAGCGGGTCGGCTTCGACGTGACGACGCCAACGGGCAACTTCCGTAATCGGTGCATGATGCACACGTTTGCGCGCGCCCGCCTTCGCGCGGGC
>CAIOHM010000441.1 GCA_903858055.1 uncultured delta proteobacterium | reverse complement strand
TCCATTCGCGGTGCGCGCGCCCGACGGTGCCTCGGTCGGCGACGAGCACGCGAAGCCCGCGCGCGGCGAGGAGCGGCGCGTAGAGCAGCGAGAGACCACCGCCGGCGATGACCACGTCGACGTCGACGCCCGTGTCCCCCGCGATCGGCTTCGCGAGGGCTTCGTCGTGTGGGCGCGTACCGGCGAGGGCGTCGAGGTGCTCGAGGCGCTCGAGCAGCTCGGAACCGCCCGCCTCACGCACGACCGCCGCGGCCGCGCTCCGGGTCAAGCTCCGTACTCCGGGAGCGCCAGCGGCTCGGCGAGCACGGCCTCCACGAGGAAGCGCGTCTCTTCGAGCGCGGGCTGCGGCGGCACCGGGAGCTCACCGGGCAAGCGGAAGAGCGAGCGCACGAGCAGCACGAGCTTGCGCAGGAGCGAAGTGGAGGCGCGCTGGCTCACCGAGTCGTAGCCGTTCGCGGCGACCACGTTGCCGATGGCCGCATACACGAGGCGCGCCGCACGAATCGAAGGGCGGCAGTCTTCCGGGAGGCGCGCGACGCCGATCTCGGATCGCGCGTAGAGCCGCGAAGCCTCCTCGAGGAGCCGATGCGTGAGCACCGCGAGCTCCGCCGAGGGGGCCGGCGCGGCGATGAGGCGATCGGGGTCGATCTGCGACTCCCGAAGCCACGCGAGCGGCAGGTACACGCGCCCGAGGCGTGCGTCGGCGCCGATGTCACGGGCGATGTTCGTGAGCTGCATCGCGACGCCGAGGTCGCAGGCGCGCGCGAGGGTCTCTTCGTCGCGCGGCCCCATGAGGAGCGTCATCAGCACACCCACGGTGCCCGCTACGCGCGCGCCGTAGGCCCTCACCTCGCTCAGAGTCTCGTAGCTTCGACCCTGCGCGTCCCAGGCGAAACCCTCGACGAGCGCGTCGAAGAGCGCGCGCGGCATGCCGTGGCGCCGCACGACGTACGCGAGCGAACGATCGATGGGGTCCGGCAGGGAAGATGCATTCTCCCCGTAAATGGCGTCGAGGCGTTTACGCAGCGCTTCGACGGCCTCGGCGCCGCCCTGGGCCTCGTCGACGAGGTCGTCGGCGACGCGGCAAAAGGCGTAGAGGACCATCGCGCCGTCGAGGCACCGCTTCGGCAAGAGCCACGAAGCCGCGAAGAACGACTTGGAGCCGGCCGCGAGCAGCTCACGGCACGCGGCGAGGTCGTCTTCGCGGAGCCCCAAGGGCGCGAGGGTCATGGGTCAGGAGACCCCGAGGTCGGTCGGCGAGGGCACGATGCTGTCGAGCACGCGCGCGCTCGAGAGCACACCGGGCAGGCCTGCGCCGGGGTGCGTACCCGCGCCGACGAGGTAGAGGCGCTCGAGCTCCTCGCTCGCGTTGTGCGGGCGGAAGTACGCCGACTGCGTGAGGATCGGCTCGATGCCGAAGGCCGCGCCGCGGAAGGAGCTGAGGCGGTCGCGGAAGTCGAGGGGCGTGATCCAATGCTCGACGGCGAGGTTCTCTTCGAGGCCTGGGAGCAGGGTCTCCGAGAGCTTCTTCGCGATGGCGTCGCGGTAGGGCTTCGCCTGCGTCGCCCAGTCCACGTCCGCCATGAGGTTCGGCACCGGCGAGAGCACGTAGAAGCCGTCGCAGCCTTCGGGAGCGAGGCCCGGGTCCGTGGCGGTGGGGCGGTGCAGGTAGAGGCTGAAGTCTTCCGCGAGCGTGTGGTTCGTGAAGATGTCGTCGAGGAGGCCCTTGTAGCGCGGCCCGAGCATGATCGTGTGGTGCGCCACGTGGTCGTACTTCTTCTTCAGGCCGAAGTACCAAACGAAGAGGCTCATGGAGTAGCGGCTCTTCTCGATCTTCTTGTCGGTCCAGCGGCGGCGCGCCTCGGCGGGCACGAGGTTCTTGTAGGTGGTCGCGCTGTCGGCGTTCGAGACGACGACGTCGGCGCGGAGGAGCTCGCCGCTCGGGAGCTTCACGCCCACGGCGCGGCCGTTCTCGACGAGAATCTGGTCGACCGCGGTGTTGCAGCGCACGGTGCCGCCCATGCCCTCGATGAGGCCCACGAGGCCGCGTACGAGCTTGCCGGTGCCGCCGACGGGGAAGTGCACGCCCCACTTGCGCTCGAGGAAGGCGATGAGCGTGTAGATCGAGGTCGTCGAGAACGGGTTGCCGCCCACGAGGAGCGGGTGGAACGAGAGCACCTGGCGGAGGCGGTCGTCCTTGACGTATTTCGAGACCAAGCCGTAAACCGTACGGTAACTCTGGAGCTTCACCATGTCCGGGGCGATCTTCGCCATGTCGAACCATGAGCCGAAGGGCACGTGCGCGAGCTCGGTGAAGCCGACCTTGAAGATCTCCTCGCTCATCGCGACGAACTTCTCGTAGCCCTCGACGTCCGCCGGGTTGAGCTTCCGGATCTCGGAGCGCATGTGCTCCGGGTCGCCCGTGTAATCGAACACCTGGCCGTCGTCGAAACGGATGCGGTAGAACGGCGTGACGGGCCGCATGTCGATCGTGTCCGCGAGCTTCTTGCCGGCGAGCTCCCAGAGCTCCTCGAAGAGGAACGGCGCGGTGACCACGGTGGGGCCGGCGTCGAAGGTGTAGCCGCCCATCTTGTAGACGTAGGCACGGCCGCCAGGCTCGTCGAGCTTCTCGAGGACGGTCACGCGGTAGCCGCGGGCGCCGAGGCGAACGGCTGCCGCGAGGCCGCCGAAACCACTGCCGATGACGATGGCGTGCGGGGAAGAAGACGTAACGGGCACGGGTGCAGGCATGGGTCCTCGAACGGGGCTCTCCTGGGGCTCCAGGGTCCCCTTCAGACGCTCACGGAGGCCGTCGCGTTGCGCCCGCCGCTCACTTCGAGGCCGAGGGGCCGTCGCTTTCGGTCGCCGTGGCCTCGCGCCGCAGCGTGAGCACGAGCTCGGCGCGCTGTGCCTCGGTGAGCGCGCCTTCGGAGGCGAGGAGGAGCTTGCCGTCGCGGCCGTAGAGCAAGATGGTCGACGTGCCCGCGCGCAGCTGAAATGCCTGGCGAAACGCGCCCGACCAGTCGCAATAAATGGGCGTGCCGGACTTCTTCTCTTCGTCGCGGATCGAGCTCTTCACGAAGCCGCGCGCGGGCCAGAAGTCGTAGGACTGCACGTCGGCGACCGCGGCGAGCGTGATGCGCTTGACCCAGGTGCCGCCCTTCGCGAGCTTCGAGAGCTCGTCTTTGAATGCGCGGTTCGTCTCGCCCGACTCTTTGTCCTCGTAGACGACGAGGAGCGGGCGCCCGGCGGCTTGCGTGCGCGTGAGCGTGACGCCGTCAGGGTTCTCGACGCGAAACTCGGCCACGGCCGCTCCGCGAGGCGGGGCAGCGGCGATCGACGTGCTCACCAGCAGGGCAAGCGGGGCGAGGCGACGGCGCATGAGGTTCGGCAGCTCAGGAGCTCAGCGGATCGGCGGCGGCGCGATGCGCTTCAGGTTGAGGCCACCGGGGTACTGGTAGCTCGTGTACGAGCCGTAGCCGAGCACCTGAATGCCCACGGGCTTGTCGGCGGTGAGCGTGTGGGCGCCGTTGTTCCCGGCGCCCATGCGGAGGCGCTTGATCTTGTAGCTCGAGCCGGGGATGTCGAGCGCCGCGCCGCTCACGCCCGCGCCGTCGAGGCGAATCGAAGCCTCGGCCTCGGGCGGGAAGATGACGTCGACGATGTTCACGTCGTAGTCGGTCGGGGCGAGGAAGATGTAGCTGTCGCGGTACTGCTCGACGGCGGTGGGGAAGCTCATCGAGGGATCGCCCTTCGCTTGGTCGAGCGCAGTCGGGTCGACGATGTCGGCGCCGAGCTGGAGCGAGACGACGCCGAAGGCCTTGTCGCCGGTGATGCGGAAGTCCTTGTTCACGCGCCCGAGGTCGACGACCTGGCCCGCGTTGAGGGTCGTGGGCGCGCCGGTGGGGCGGTTGGTCGAGTACGAGAGCGTCGTGCCGTCGACGTTGCCGACGAGGCGCACCACGTGACCGACCGGCGTGCCGTAGGGGCCCGTGGGGACCGTGACGATGTAGTCTTTGCCCAGCGTTTCGGCGGGGAAGACGCTCTCTTCGATGTGATCGCAGGCGGGCGTGCCCGCGGGCACCGTGATGCACGGGACACCCGAGAGGACCTGCACCGGTGCCGAGGCCGTGATGACCGATCCGCTCATGTCGGCGCTCGCGCTCATGCTCGTGTAGAGCTCGAGCACGTCGCCCTTCGAGAGTGTGTAGGTGCTCGTCGAGCCCGCCGACTTCGCCACGATGCCCGACCCCGCGAGGATGTTGCCCTTCGTGCCGAGCTTCACGTCGACGGTCGTGTTGTCGGCGGTGGCGGTGATCGCCATGTAGCCCGGCGAGAACGCGGCGCTGTTCGAGCCGATGACGCGGTAGTTGCCGGTCATCGCCGTGGAGGGCAGCAGCAGCGAGGCGTCGTTCGAGAACGAGAAGCACCCGACGGGGCCGAAGTTGTCCGGGCAGATCTGGTTGCCGGGGCAGCTCGACCAGTTCTTGCCCGCGGGGCCGCCCTGGCCTTTGTACTCGAGCGCGTTGAATTGGTAGACCGTGACGGGCTTGCTCGTGACGAGGTGGTACGCGCCGCCGCGTGCGAGCACGGAGCTCGTGATCATGGGAGGCGCGCCGCACGAGTCTGCGTCGCCGCCCTTCAGCGCCGTGACCCACGGGAGGTAGACCTTCTCGAGCGCGTTCGGGGCCACCGAGAAGCTCTTGTTGAAGCCGTTCGGGCCGGTCACGGTGACGTCGACCGCCGTGGCGCTCGTGTTCGCGACGACGGCGGCGAAGTCGAAGATGCTCCACACGGCGTTCGCGACGGGCGTGGGCCAGAAGTCGCAGCCCACGTAGGCCTTGGCCGCGGCCGCCTGATCGCAGGTCGTGATGGGGCCGCCGATGTCGTTGCCCGCGTCTTCGGTCGGGTCGACGGGGACGAAGATGCCGGCGTCGGGATCGAACGTGCCGCTGTCGACGCTGCCCACGGGGGTCAGGCCGGCGGAGCTTCCACCACAGCCGATGGCGGTGCCGAGGGTGCCGAGGACGAGAAGGGGCAGAACGGTGCGCGCGGACATGGCGCTGCGCTAGTGGCTCGGCCGTTCGTTGCAAGCGGAAACGCCGCAGGCGACGCGCGTTTCCGTGCGCAAATACGCTGCAATGCGTCAGGGGGCAAAGGGGGCACCGAGCGGCGCGCGCGCGAGGGCGTCGACGGTGCGCGCAAGCTCGGAGCAGGGGCCGCTTCCCTCGAGGAAAAAACCAGCGTTGCGGCTCTTCAGGAAGTAGTCGCCTTCGCCGTTCGAGGTGCCGACCCAGCACCGTGCGCCGTCCGCGACGATGACCTTGCCGTGCACGACGCGCGCGAAGGGAATCGGCCCCTCCGTGCTCTCGGGGATGGTTGCAACCTGCACGCGAATGCCTGCATGGTGCAAGCGCACGAGATCTTCCCGGTGCTTGCCACGCTCGGCCCAGCTCGACACGACGAGCTCCACGCGAACGCCGCGGCGCAAGGCCGCGAGGAGCGCGCGCTCGAGCTCCGGCCAGGGGTCGCCGTTGCGGAGCTTCGCGCCGTAGGAGAGGAACTCGAGGCGGAGCTCGTGCTTTGCCGAGGCGATGAGGCGCGAAAGCTCGGGCCAATCCCAGCTCACGGATTCAGGGAGGTAGCCGCGCGGGCTCGCGGCGAAGGCGACGCGCACGGTTTCGTCGCCGAAGGCGAGCGGCGCGAAGGCGAGGGGCGGCTCCTCGGTGCGCGCGTTCGGTCCCGTAGCGTCGGCCCGGTCGAAGTCGTCGTCGACGAGCGCGTGCACCTGCGCGGCGAGGCGATCGTTCTGCACGAGCACGCCCACCTCGTGGATGTGCTCGAGCGATCGCCAGTCG
The DNA here is from genome assembly GCA_903858055.1 of uncultured delta proteobacterium. Lineage (GTDB taxonomy): Bacteria > Myxococcota_A > Polyangia > Polyangiales > Polyangiaceae > CAIQDA01. Next base: position 2,179 of record CAIOHM010000441.1, on the reverse strand, counting down.
AGGTTCGCGCTCCCGACCCACGCGCGCGTGCCGTCGGCGGCGATCATCTTCGTGTGGACGATGCCGCCGGTGGTGCTGCTCCGGTCGACGATGCGCACGCTCACCCCCGCGCCGCGCAAGCGCTCGGGAATCTCCGGGTATTGCGCGAGGAAGACCTTCTCGAAGACCGCGCGCGTGCGGACGCCGCGTGCTGGTGCGAGGGCGACGGCGTCGAGGATCGGGGTGAGGCGCGAAGGGGCGCGGTCCGAGCCGTAGAAGAACGCGAGATCGAGGCGCGCGCGTGCGTGGGTCACGAGGTCGAGCCACGCTCCGTCGGTCGCGCGGTACGCGGCCGTCGGCAGCGCGACACCTGCGGGGACACTCTGCGTGAGCGCCACGGTGCCCTCCGTGTGCGCTGCGGTGGGCGCTTCGAGGCGACCGCACGCCGCGACGGACACGAGGCAGAGGGAAGCGATGCGCGAGCGAAGCAGGTGCATGGGCGACGGAGGCACGGTAGACGATTCGGACGATGGTGGGTTTGCTCACGATGGCGCAGCTCTTGGCGTTCGCGAACAGCGTGGAGGGGCCGCGTGATCCGCGCCTGCGCTACAAGCTGCCGCTCGCCGTGACCGTCGACGACTTCGACTACAACGGGCAGCGCGAGGGGCGGCGCTTCAAGTCCCTGATGGACCTCGGCCGCCTCCTCCCATGGATGCGCGGCAAGCGTGCGCTCGCGCTGGCGAAGACGGGCTGGGAGCCGCACCTCGGCGCCGTGCTCTCGCGCTTTGCGCGGCCCCTCGACGAGAAGCAGAATTTCCGCTTGAGCACCGAGCTCGTCACCTGGGACGACGTGTGGCTCTACTTCGAGCAGTGCTTCTGGGTGGCGGACCAGGTCCACGCGACGGTCTTCTGCCAAGCGCGCTTCGAGACCGCCGCGCGCCCGGTGCTCACGGAGGAGGCGCTCGCGCTCGTCGAGATCGAAGACGTGCTGCCGCCGCCGCCGTGCAGCGAAGCCATGCGCGAGTGGATCGATCTGCATGGCGCCGAGGCGGAGCGCGCCTGGGATCGCGAGCTCAGCCGCGGACCTGGCGCTTGAACCGTGAGCCGCGAGGCCCCATGCTCACGAGCATGCGCGAGTCTTTCGAGGTGGAAGTGTTCTTCGACGGCGAGTGCCCGCTCTGCGTGCGCGAGATCGACATGCTGCGTTGGCTCGACAAAAAGCAGCGCATCCGCTTCACGGACATCGCCGCGCCAACCTTCGACCCCGCGACCACGGGGCTCTCGATGACGACCCTGATGGACCGCATCCACGGGCGCCTGCCGAGCGGCGAGCTCATCGAAGGCGTCGAGGTCTTCCGTCGCCTCTATGGCGCCGTGGGCCTCGGCTTCCTCCTCGCCTGGACGAAGTGGCCGGGCCTCCGCGCGCTCGCGGACTGGGGCTACCGCACCTTCGCGAAGAACCGCCTGCGCCTCACGGGCCGCTGCGTGAAGAACGAAGACGGCGTCTGCGCGATCCCCGTGAAGTGAGGGCGGGCAGCTCGTTTCGCGGGCTGGCCGCGGTTCGTCTCACTCGCCTTCGAGCGCGACGCCCGCGTAGACGTCGTCCGTCGCGAGCGTGAGCCCAGGCGACGCGAGCGCGAGGCTCTCCCCCGAGCGCAGCTCGTGGACCTCGAAGCCCGAGGGGCCGCGCACGAGCGCCGTAATCTGACGGCGACGGTGCGAGACGATGAAGACCGCACTCAGCGAGGGAATTTGCTTGTAGTGACTTAGCTTCTCGCCGCGATCGTAGTCTTCGGTAGAGCGGGAGGTCACCTCGACGACGATCGTTGGGTTCGTGGCCGCGTTTCGGTCGAAGGCCGCGGTACGAAGTTCCCCGCAAACGACGGTGGCATCCGGGAACGTGCTGAGGCCGGTGGCTTCGACGTGCACCTTGAGGTCGGACGAATAGACTTTGCAGCCATCGAGCGCCCTCCGAAGCAAGCTGCTCATCGCCACCGAGAGCTCGGCGTGCGACGGCGTTCCGCCGGCCATCGCAAAGATCTCGCCGTCGCAATACTCGAGCTTCGCATCGCTCGACGCGAGAAGCTGGAGGTAGTCCTCGTAGCTGTGGTGCAGCCGTCGAGCCGTGCTCATGCCGCCAGTCTAGCGCTCCGCGGGGCCCACGTGAAACGAAGCCTGCGCATGCCGTTTCGGTTGGGGC
>CAIOHM010000440.1 GCA_903858055.1 uncultured delta proteobacterium | reverse complement strand
CGTCGCCGTCGTCGAGCGCGCGATGCGCAAAGACCCCGCGCAGCGCTACGAGAGCGCCGCGGCGTTCGCGGCTGACCTCGCCGTCTTCGCCGACGAGCGCAGCGTGAACGAGCTCCACCGCTTGCGCCAAGCGGAGATCGCGGGCGGCGGCGTTGGCTCGGAACTCTTCGATGCCGCGCGCGGCAGCGTGCAGATCCGCAGCGCAAAGAACTTCACGCAACAAGACCGCTTCAACGCGACGCAGGCCGGCACGCACGTGCGCCGCATCGAGCCCGTGGTCATCGGGCGCGGGCACACCGAGCAGATCCCGATCTCGGACGACCTCGCCGCACCCACAGGTCAAGCCTCGGCCGCCGTGGCCGCGAGCCCCGTTCCGAAGGCTGTCTGGGTCGTCGCCGCGCTCGCAGCGTGTGCGCTGGTCGCCGCCATCGCGCTTCGAAAAGGCGCGCCCGCAGCGTCCACCCAAGCCCCGGAGCCGGCTGCAACACTGCCGGCAGCCCTGCCTCCCAGCGTCGCGCCCCCTGCAAGGGTTGCAGCCGAAGCCGTCGAGCCCGCGCCCGTGGACGCAGGGGCCCCAACGCCCCCGCCCGCCGCAGCGACGACGCCCAGCAAGGCCAAAGCCGCCGCTCCGCCGGTCAAGGCTCAGCCCGCCGCGACCACACCGAGCGGGAAGCCAAAGCTCAACGACCTCGGCATCCTCAATTGAGCGCGCCTGTCACCCGTTCGGGTGACGCCCTTCCCGTGGCCCGACGATAGGCTAACGTCGCCGCACCATGCGCCGCTCTCGCCTGCTCCTCCCTGCCCTCGCCGTCTGCGCCGTGTTCGCGATGAACGCCGACGCCGCGCCGAAGCGCAAGCGCACCGCTCCTGCCAAAGCCAAGGCTCCCGTGAGCGCGCCCGCTTCGAAGAAAGAGGTCGCGGCGCCGGCCGAAGCGCCCACGACGCCCGCCGCACCGACCGCACCGAAGTCGCTGCGCGAGGAGCTCCCCAAGGAGGCGCTGCACGACTGGGACGCCGCCCGCGAGCTCTACGACGCAAAGGACTTCGAGGGCGCGACCGTCGAGTATCTCCGCGTCTACGCCCTCTCGAAGAACCCGCGCGTGCTGTTCAACGTCGCCATTTGCCAGAAGAACCTCGCGCACTACGCGCGGGCGGTCGAATACCTCCGGCGCATGATCGCCGAGGGCGGAGCCACGCTCTCCGAGAGCGAGCAGGCGCGCGCCCGTGAGGCCATCGACACGATCCAAGTCTTCGTCACGGGCCTCGTCTTGAAGGTGAGCGAGCCGAACGCCGTCGTCACAATCGACGGCCGCGAGGTCGAGGGCCGCACGCCGTTCGCGAAGCCCATCCCCGTCGAGGTCGGCACACACGCGATCGTCGTGCGCAAGCCGGGGTTTCGTGACGCCGCGCTCAACGTCGACGCCGCCGCGAAGGTCGACGCCGAACCGCCACTCGTGACCCTCGAGCCGCTCGTGCGCCGCGGGGTGGTCGCGGTCACGGTCGCCGGCGCGCCGCTCGCGCGCGTGCTCATCGACGGCGTCGAGATGGGCTTCGCTCCTTACGCCGGCGAATTTGCGGTGGGTCGCCACACGGTCGACGCCAAGGCCATCGGCTATGTCGGCGCCGCGGCCAGCATCGAGCTCGCCCTCGACCAGCGCCTCGCGGTCGACCTCGAGCTGCGTCAGGAAAAGCACGAAGGTCGCGTGCGCCTCGAAGCCGCCCCGGCCGGCGCGGCGCTCTTCCTCGACGGTAAGGCGCTCGGCTCTGACCGTTGGGAGGGCGTGCTCCCGAGCGGCGGGCACCAAGTGGTCGCGCGTCGTGAGGGCTTCGAGCCGCAGAGCACCGAGGTCAACGTCGCCGACGATCAAGTGCGCACCGTGCGCCTCGAACTCCAGCCGCGCCGCGGCCGCAACGACTGGATCTGGTGGAGCCTCGGCTCCGTCGCAGTCCTCGGAGCGAGCGCCTTCACGGGTTACGTCCTCCTCAAGCCTCAGACCATCGATCCGCAGCCGGGTACGCTTCAACCAGGCCTCGCCCTCACGAACTGACCTTCGGAAGAGAACGCCATGTCACTCCGCTCCGTCACCACCGCGTTCGTCACGTTCGCCGCTCTCGCGCTCGGCTCCTCCGCGTGCACCGCGGATCGCCCCACGGGCGTCGTTGCGGGCATGAGCACACAGATGCTGATTCCCCGCGATTTGCGGGCGATTCGCATCTTGGCGAAGGCCACGAGCGGCGCACTCATCTTCGACCAGACCTACGTGGTCGCGGACGGCAAGGTCTCCCTCCCCGCGACGCTCACGTTCGCGCCCGCGGACGGCGTCGGTCGCGGCCAGTCGATCCTCATCTCCATCCTCGGCTACGAGGTCGAGCCGGAGGAGGAGGTGCGTGCGCGCGATCCCCTCCCCGTGAGCATGCGCGAGGCCGCAGCACCGCGCATCTTGCGCCGCGTGGTGCTTGGCTACGACCAAGGACGCGTCTCCTACCTGCCGCTGAACCTCAGCTACTCGTGCCTCGGCGTGCAGTGCGATCGCGTCGGCGAGACTTGCGTCGCGGGCAAGTGCGTGAACCAAGCGCTCGACGTGGCCACGCTCCCGACGTACGTCGAGGGGCTGTTCGAAGCGAACTCGGAGGCCTGCTTCGACGCTACGCGCTGCATGAGCGCCATGATGCCTGCGCAGCTCGCGAACGTGCCCGACATGAACGCCGGCGTGAGCGCGAGCGTCCTCGATCGCTGCACGTTCCGCATGCCCGCGAAGGACGCCGAGGGCCGCTCGCTTTCGATCCCCGCGGGCACGCCGATTAACGTGCGCGTGGTGTTCGGCCGCGCCAACGACGATGCCGCGAGCTCGATGCCGCGCGCGGAGATCCTCGACTACGGCTCGGATGGCTTCACGGTCCCCGATCCTTCGCAGCCGGAGGTCTTCCGCCTCTCGCCGGGCCTCTGCGACGCGGCCAACGCCGCGCGCTCGTCGAACCTCACGACCGAGGTGTACATTGCACCGACGGCCTTCTGTCGCGACGGCAGCTGCACCCCGGCGATGCCGCTCTGCGCCACGAAGCTCCCCACCCAGAGCCTCTGCGATCACGATCTCGCCAAGACCGGCCCCGCAGGCACCGGCGGATCGAGCTGCCAAGAGAAGGCGCTCACTCCTTCGCCCTCGGTCATGGGTCTCCTCATCGATCGCCGCGACACGCTCCGCGGACCGCTCACGTCGCCGGCGTTCTCCACGCTCATCGGGCTCCCGCTGAGCGGATCGCTCTTGCGCAAGACCCAGGTCGCCGTCGCCTTCACGCCGCCGCGCGGCACGGGCAACGCGTGCAGCAACGCGCTCGTCACGTCGCTGTACCGCACGCCCGGGAACTTCGACACGCTCGGCGTCGACGCCGGCAAGCCGGTCTTCGGCATCGGCTGGACCCCCGCGGCTTCGGCGGTGAGCTCGTTCTCGGCGCTCCAGCGCGTCACGAACCTGCTTGCGGGGCCGGCGTTCCCGTTTGGCACGCCGGAGTACATCAACGACTACGAAGGCTTCATGCAAGCGAACCCCGCGGGCTTCGATCGCGCCCTCGCCAGCGGAGGCTTCTACGAGGCAATCCGCGAGAAGGTCGCGAGCGACCAAGCGGCCAAGGGCGCCCTCTTCGTGATCGGCAGCCGCGACTTCGCGGGCACGTGCGACACGGGCAATGGAGCCGTCGCCGCGGCGGGCGCAGCGCTCACGAACACCACGACGCCGCTCGCGACCTACGTGCTCGACATCCGCGACTCGAACAAGTTCGCGGACCTCGCGGGCTTCGCGCAGCAGGCTCGAGCGCTCGCAACGGCCGGCGGCACCGAAGCGTTCATCGCCAACGGTGAAGACGGCGGCGAGATGACCATGAAGGGCCTCGAGGCCCTCACGCGCGCGGCGGTCGATGTTGCAACCTGCACGTACGAGCCCGACTCCGGTCTCGCGACGACGAGCGCGTTGCACTACATGGACCTCGAACAGAAGCTCGTGAGCATTCCCGGGAACCCGTCGTGCTCCGGCGGCGTCGGGTGGAAGAGCGAGGGCAACCGCGTGAAGCTCTGCGAGACGAGCTGCAACGACTACCGCGCCGTCGTTCGCGGGCGAGGTCTCGTCTCGGCGCTCAGCGGCGCCACGCTCGACGAGGTGCCGATCGTGCTGCGGAGCGGTTGCACGAACTGACCTCGCTCCGCGGGCGTGTGCTCCGCGGATTCTCGAAGGGTCGCCCGCGAGCACGCTCGCCAAGGCGGCCCTTCGGCGTTAGGGAACGGGCACACGCGCACGGATGGCGAAACTGGCAGACGCAGCGGATTTAGGTTCCGCCGCCGCGAGGCGTAAGGGTTCGACTCCCTTTCCGTGCACCCTCCCCCCACAGACTCTCCATGCTCAGCCTCGCTCTCGGTTTGCTCGCGGTCCTCGTCGCGGCGGCGCTCGCGTTCCACGTCGGCAAGCGCCTTGGCAGCGCCGAGGCCGAGGCGGTCACCGGCGCCATCACGAAGGAGCTCGAGCTCGCTCGCCGCGAGGTCGTCGAAGCGAAGGCGCGCTCCGAAGGCGCGGAGCGGGCGGCACGCGAAGCGCACGAGCGAAGGGAAACGGCGGAGCACGAGCGCACCGAGACGCAGGCGAAGTTCGCCTCACTCCAAGAGCGCACCGCCGAGCGCACGACCTGGCTGGCGGAGACCACCAAGGCGATGAACGATCGCTTCGAGGCCGTCGCCGCACGCATCGTCGACGAGCGTGCGGCACGCGTGGACGGCAAGCTCAAGGAGGACCTCGCGGCGCTCTTGCTCCCCATGGGCGAGAAGCTGCAGGAGTTCCGCACGCGCGTCGACGCCACGCACGAGGCCTCCACGCAGACGCACGCCACGCTCCGCGAGCAGCTGCGCCACGTGCTCGAGCTCAATCAGTCCCTCGCGCGCGAGGCCCATCGACTCACCGCCGCGCTTCAGGGGTCCTCGCAGACGCAAGGCGCGTGGGGCGAGATCGTGCTCGACCGGGTGCTCCAAGCGAGCGGCCTGCGCCGCGGCGAGGAGTACCTCGTTCAGCAGTCCCATCGTCGCGACGATGGCTCGGTCGCGCGCCCAGACGTCGAGCTGCGCCTGCCCGACGATCGCTGGGTCGTCATCGACGCGAAGGTCTCGCTCGTGGCCTGGGAGAGCTACGTCGCCGCCGCGAACGACGCCGAGAAGAAGGCTGCGCTCACGGCGCTCTCGCAATCCGTACGCGCCCACCTGAAGGGGCTCGTGCCGCGCGAGTACGCGAAAATCCATGGCGACCGCAGCGTCGACTTCGTGGTGCTGTTCGTGCCGATCGAGGCGGCGTTCGCGACGATCATCGCCGCGGACACCGAGCTTGCCCGTGACGCCTGGGGCGGTGATGTCCTCCTCGCGAGCCCGAGCACGCTGCTCTTCGTGCTGCGCACGGTCGCTCACCTGTGGCGCACCGAGCGCCAAGAGCTCAACGCGAAAGAGATCGCGGACCGTGGCGCCGAACTCTACGACAAGCTCGTCGGCTTCGTGGCCGACCTCGAGGCCGTCGGCGCCTCGATCGACAAAGCGAAGGGCAGCTACGCGCTCGCGTTCTCGAAGCTGCGCACCGGCAAGGGGAACGCCATTCGCCAGGCGGAAATGCTCCGGCAGCTCGGCGTTAAGCCAAAGAAGCACCTGCCCCCGTCGGTGATCGTCGAGGCCGAAGCGGGCGACGCGACACCGTCGCTTTCGCCAGACGATCAGGAATCTGCCGAACGAAGCTGACCTTGCGACGCTTTGCCCGTTCCGGCATCGTAACGGCCATGCGTGCGAAGTGGGCCCTCGTCACCGGAGCCGGAAAGCGGCTTGGCCTCGAGGCAGCGCGGGCCCTCGCGCGGCGCGGCTACGACATCCTCGCGCACGTCAACGGGTCCACCGAGGGAGCGAGCGCGCTACGCGATGAGCTCGCTCCGGCCGGGCGGCGTGTCCACGTGATCCAGGCCGACCTCTCGACCGCGGCGGGGCAAGAGGCACTCGTCGTGCAGACGAAGACTTGCACGAGCACGCTCGACGCCATCGTGCACAATGCAGGCATCTTCGAGCGCGTGCCCTTCGCCGAGATCGACCGCGCCCGCTACGATCGCATGCAGGCCATCAACTGCGAGGCCCCCTTCTTCATCACGCAGGGTCTCCTCGGGGAGCTTCGAGCGGCCGAGACCTCCTGCGTCGTGCACGTCACCGACATCGCGGCCGAGCGCCCGCTCTCTGCCTACGCGCACTACTCCGTGTCAAAGGCCTCCCTGCTCATGCTCACGCGCGCGCTCGCTGTCGAGCTCGCTCCCGCCGTACGCGTGAACGCGGTCGCGCCGGGCACCGTCATGTTCCCCGAAGACTTCGACGAAGCGACGCGCACACGCTTCTTGGCGCGGATTCCGCTCGGGCGAGAGGGCTCGGCGAGCGACGTCGCGGCCGCGGTTGCCTACCTCGTCTGCGATGCGCCTTTCGTCACGGGTCAGGTCATCGCCGTCGACGGCGGGCGGAGCGTGGCGCTGTGACCACGCGGTCGATTGCGGTGCCGTTGGGCCCCACGCAGCGCCTCGTCCTGGAGGTGCCCGCGGGGACTCCGGAGCTCCCGTCGCCGTTGCTCGGAGCCCTCGCTTTCCTCGGCCAAGGCCTCGAAGGAGCCTCGGCCGGAGACCTCGCGCGCGTGAGCGTGAAGCTGCTCGCGCACGAACTTCCGCCGGGCGGCTCGGCCCAGGTCACCGTTTGCGTCGGAGACGGCATCGTCGCGTCGGCGAGCGCGTCGTCCGCGCAGCCCTTCCCCGTGGAAGAGTCGGCCTTCGGGCGCGTGGACATCGTCGACGAGGTCGAGGACTTCGGCGTCTACCGGCTTCGCATCGCCCCAACCCGCGCCATCCCGACCCACGAGCATCGCTCGATGGACGAGTGGGAGTACGCCCTTCAAGGCGAGCTCTTGCTCCAGGGAGAGCCGTTCGCGCTCGGCGAGGCGGTGCGCTGGCCGCTCCGGCACCCGCACCGTTGGGAGAACCGCGGCGCGGAAGAAGCCGTTGTACTCTGCATTGACCGTCCACGCTTCGACGCCCACGACGAGGTCGTCGTCGACGCCGCCAAACTCGAGCGATGCCCGATCCACTTCCGCCCGCACTTCGCCCCGCAAAGCCCGTGAACCCCCGCGAACGCATCCTGGTCACGGGCGCGACGAGCGGCATCGGACTCGCGGTCGTCGAGACTCTTCTCGGCCGCGGCGCGCGCGTCGTCGCGGTGGGTCGTCGCACGGAGACCCTCGCCGAGCTCACGGTTCGCTACCCCGACCAGCTCGAGCCACTCCGCGCGAGCCTGACCGACGGCGCCGAGGTGCGCTTCATCGTGCCGCGCGCGCTCGAAGGCGGACCGCTGCACGGGTTCGTCTCGGCCGCGGGCGTCGCGCACCACGAGGGCTTGGGATCCATCTCCGAGCGCACGCTCCGCGAGCAGTTCGAAGTCAACACGTTCGCGCCCATGCGCCTCGGCGAAGAGCTCGTAACGAAGCTCGAACCCGGCTCGGGCATGGTCTTCATCGCTTCGACGCTCGCGCACAAGCCGATTGCCACCTCCTACGTGTACAGCGCCAGCAAGGCGGCGCTGCTCTCGGTCGTCCGGTCGCTCGCCTCCGCGGGTGCGCCGCGAAACGTCCGCGTCAACGCGGTCACGCCCGGCGTGGTCGACACGCCGATGATCCGCGCACCGCGCGAAGGAGAGGGAACCACGGAGGCCGTCGCGAAGCGCATGCGCAGCCTCGCGGCGATCCACCCGCTCGGGCGCATCGGCAACGCCGAGGAGGTCGCGCGCGCCATCGTGCAGCTGCTCGAGACCCCATGGACCACCGGCGCGGAGCTCGTGATCGACGGCGGGCTCGCGCTCGCCTGAAGCGCGGGGCAGGCGCGCGCACGGTCGAGCGAAGTCGGGAGTCTCCTGCCGAGGCCGGCTCAGGCGAGGGCGTCCCAGGCGGCTTGGAGATCGGCAGGGAGCGGCGTCGCGACCTCGAAGCCCTTCACCGCGCCTACCGTGCGAAGCGCAAGGTGCGACGCGTGGAGCGCGTGGCGCGTCAGCTGCGGGAGCATGGTGCCGCCGTAGAGCTCGTCGTTCGCGAGCGGCGCGTTCATCGATGCAAAATGCACGCGAACCTGGTGACGCAACGCCTTGGACGCCTTGGCTTCGACGAGGGCCCACGATCCACGGCGTTCGAGCACGCGCCAGCTGGTCTCGGCCGGGCGCGGAGCGTTCCGGGCGACGTCGCGCGGATGAATGCACGCGAGCACACGGCGGCGGTCTTTCGGGTGGTTCGCGATGGGGTGCGCGACGCTCCCCGAATCCGGGAGCTCTTCCCCGCTGCAAAGGAGCAGGTAGCGCTTGTCGAGGAGGTCCTCCGTGAACGCACGACGTAGCGCCTCGAAGGCCTCCACGGTGCGCGCAGCCAAGACGAGACCCGAGGTCTCCGTGTCGAGGCGGTGCAAGAGCCCGGGCTCACGCTTGCGGAAGCCCACGTCGGCCATCTCGGGGTAACGGGCCATGAGCGCGTTCGCGAGGGTGCCGCGATCCGACGGTTCCACGGGAGCGGTCGGCATGCCCGCCGGCTTTTCGACGACGACGAGGTCCGGGCGCTCGAGGCGAACGACGAGCGTCGCCGCGAGGTCCGCGTCGGGATCCGGCGTGACGTCGGTGTCGAGGTGCACCGCTTCGTCGATCGTGATCTCCTGACCGGCCGCGACCACCGCGCTTTTGCCCGCGCGCCGACCGTCGACCCGAACGGCCCCCTCCGCGGTGAGGTCCTTCGCGCGCGCCCGCGAAAGTCCCGGGACGAGGTTGGCCAGAGCTTTGTCGAGGCGCTCGCCATCGAGGCTTTCGGGGACTTGGAAACGACGCATCCGAGCGCTCGTAGCACGCCTCCCACAAAACACGCACCTCACGCGTGCGTTGCACGTTCGCCACGTGACGCCCGTCGATCGACACGCCGCCGTGGCTCTGGTAGCGCCTCGGTTCCGCATGGCGAATTCCTCGATTCCCCCGCTCTCGCGCGAGCTCGAAGGGCTCTCGGAGCCTGCGCTGTCGAAGCTCCGCGCGTACGGGTTCGACCCGACCTGGTTCTTGGCCATGGCCGCACCGCTTCGCGAAGCCGAAAAGCGCGGCCTCGACGCCGCCAGCGAGCGTGCACGACGCCAGCAGCGAAACCGCGTCCCCGGTCCGGCCCGTGCTCCCGAGAGCTCGGAGCTCCTCGAGCTGCCCGAGCCGGGAAGCGCCCGCGAGCAAGAGCTCATCGCGCGAGGCCTTGCTTCGATCGCCCGCGGCGAGGTCGCGCTGTGCGTCATGAGCGGCGGCATGGCCACGCGCATGGGCGGCGTCGTGAAGGCCCTCGAACCCGTCTACGACGAGCGCACGTTCCTCGAGCATCGCCTCGCGGAAGCCAAGCTCTGGGGCGAGCGCTCCGGGCGCGCGTTGCCGCTCTGGCTCATGACGAGCGACGCCACGCGCAAGCCCATCGAAGAGGCCCTCGCCGCCCACGGTGCGACCTCGTTCGCGTCGTGTTTTGATCAGGGCCTCGGGGTGCGCCTCACGCCGACGGGTCACGTGTTCCTCGACGACGCGGGTCAGGTGCAGACGTACGCGACGGGCCACGGAGACCTCGTGGACGCGCTCCGCAAGAGCGGGCTACTCCACCGCTTCGTCGAAGGCGGCGGCAAGGTCGTCATGATCGCGAACCTCGACAACCTCGGCGCGACGGTCGATCCGCTCCTCGTCGGACTCTTCCTCGAGCGCCCCGAGAAATGCATGGTCGAGGTCGTCGACAAAGAGGGCACGGACCGTGGCGGTATCCCCGTGCACGCGGCCGGTTGCCTCCAAGTGCTGGAAGAGTTCCGCCTACCCGAGGGCTTCGACCCGAACGCGGTGCGCGTCTTCAACACGAACACCTTCCACGTCGACGCGCGCACGCTCCTCGAGGTACCCATCTCGTGGAACTGGTGCGAGGTCGAGAAGAAGGTCCAAGATCGGACCGTCATTCAATTCGAGCGCTTGCTTCAGGAGCTCACGGCGTCGACGCCCTCGACCTACGTCCGCGTACCGCGCACCGGCGAACGCGCGCGCTTCCTCCCCGTGAAAGACTTCGCCGAGCTCGAGCGACGGAAGCCCGAGATCCGCGCCGCGCTCGAGCACCGCGGCATCGCGCGATGAGCGCAACGAGTCCCGCGCATCGTCACGCGGCGCTGTGCAAGGAAATCGCCGCGCACGACTACCGCTATTACGTGCTCGACGACCCGAGCATCTCGGACTTCGCCTACGACGCGCTGTTGCGTGAGCTGCGCGAGATCGAGGCGGATCACCCCGTTCTCGTGAGCGAGCACTCGCCGTCGCAGCGCGTGAGCGGCAAGCCGCGCGAGGGGCTCCGCAAGGTCGAGCGCGCCGTGAAGATGTACTCGCTGGACAACGCGTACGCGACCGCGGACATCGACGCATTCGTTGCACGATGCACGGAATCGCTCGAGGGCGAGGAGGTCCTGTTCACCGTGGAGCCGAAGCTCGACGGCGCGAGCCTCGAGGTGGTCTACGAAGGAGGCCACCTGGCGCTCGCGACGACCCGGGGCGACGGCGCCGTCGGCGAAGACGTGACGACGAACGTTCGGACGATCCGCAGCCTTCCGCTCACGATCGCCCATGAAGGCAAGCTCACGCTCCGCGGTGAGGTCGTTCTCTACAAGCGCGATCTCGCCAAGCTCAACGAGCTCCGCGCGCGCGAGGGCCTCGAGCCGTTCGCAAACCCGCGAAATGCCGCCGCGGGCAGCCTGCGCATGCTCGATGCGCGCGAGGTCGCCAAGCGCCCGCTGCGTGTCTTGGTGTACCAGCTCGTCGAGGGCTCCTCGATGCACCAAAGCCACGCGGAGTCGATCGCGTGGCTGCGATCGATCGGGCTCCCTACGCACGGGCTCGAGGTCTGCGTGCCTGCGGCGGGCATCGCGGCCGAGCTCGAGCGCCTCGACGGTCTCCGCACGAGCTACCCGTACGAGACCGACGGCGCCGTCGTGAAGGTGAACGACTACGCTCAGCAATCGCGCCTCGGGTTCACCTCGAAGTACCCGCGCTGGGCGATGGCCTACAAGTTCGCCGCCGAGCGCGCGCGTACGCGGGTCCTCGACATCGTCGTGCAGGTCGGGCGCACCGGCGCGCTCACGCCCGTCGCCGTACTCGATCCCGTACCCCTCGGCGGCACCACCGTGAGCCGCGCGTCGCTCCACAACGCCGATCAGATCGCCGAGCTCGACGTCCGCGTCGGCGACACGGTGTTCGTCGAGAAGGCCGGTGAGATCATCCCGCAGGTCGTCGGCGTCGAAGCGAACGAGGGTCCTTCGCGCGGCGAGCCCTTCGCCATGCCGACCGTTTGCCCTGCCTGTGGCGGCCCCGTGTCCGCGCGAGCCCGCGACGAAGAGCGCCCCGACCTCGGCGTCGAAGCGGCGTTGCGCTGCACGAACCGCACGTGCTCGGCGAAGGTCAAAGGCGCCGTCCTGCACTGGTCGCGGCGCTTCGCCATGGACGTGAGCCACCTCGGCGAGTCGCTCGTCGACCAGCTCGTCGACGCTGGCCTCGTCGCCGACGTCGCAGATCTCTACGACCTCACGTACGAAGCGCTCGTGAAGCTCGATCGCATGGGGGACAAGAGCGCGCGCAACCTCGTCGAGGCGATCGCGGCCTCCAAGGCTCGGCCCTTCTCGCGCGTCCTCACGGGGCTCGGCATCCCGCAGATCGGGCAGGTCGCCGCCAACCAAATGGCCGAGCGCGTCCGGTCGATCGAGGCGCTCTTCGCGTCGAGTGCCGAAGAGCTCCGAGCGACGCTCGCGTCGATCCACGGCTTCGGCGACAAGATGGTCGAGGCGGCCGTGGCGTTCGTCTTCGACCCGGAGACCCGCTCCCTCCTCGAGCGCCTGCGCGATCGCAGCGTCGGCACACCGGAGCCCGAGAGCGATCGGGTGGAAGGGCCCTTGAGCGGGCAGCGCGTGTGCGTCACGGGAACGCTCACGAAGAAGCGCGAGGCCGTGCACGACGCGATTCGCGCCGCGGGCGGAGTCGTCCACGACGGCGTGAAGAAGGACACGACGATCCTCATCGCCGGGGAGAAGGTCGGCCAGGCGAAGCTCGATCAGGCGAAGAAGTACGGCGTGCGCGTGGTTGGCGAAGCCGATCTCGACGCGATGCTCGCCGGGTGATCCGCGCGCAGCGCCCCGCAGACGTTCGGACGCCACCTACCGCTTGCGTTGAATCCGCACGGTGGCGTCGGGGTCCACGGGCGGTCGCGGCTTCGGCTCCATGACCTGCGTGCGCTCGTCGTCGGGCTCGTGGCGCGGCATGCGCGGGGGCTCGGGGATCATCGTGCCCGTCATGTTCATGCCGTAGAGCGTGTCGTCGGCGCCGGAGGAGAGCGGCGGACGCGGCGCCTCGGAAGGCCTCACTTTGCGCCCCGAGATCTCACCCTCGAGCTCGATGTCGATGTCGAGCTCTTCGACCTCGTCTTCCGCGGGCAGCGCGACGGGCTTCGCCGCGGGCATGCGCATGCTCGAGCGCAGTTTGAGAAGGACCTTGGTGTCGTCGTCGGCGAGCTTCTTCAGGTCGATCACCGGCGCGTTCTCACCGCTCGCGGGTGTGGCGACGGCCTCATAGGGGCCCGCTTGGTCGCGCACGGGCAGCGCGGCGGTCACGATCGGGATCGACGACACCGAGGGGCGATGGCGATCGCGGAGCACCTGGAGATCGGCTTGGAATTCGGTCGCGCTCTTGTAGCGCTTGTCGCGTTCGCGCTCGAGCGCGCGCCGGAGCACGCCGTCGAAGCCCGCGGGCGTCGCCGGGCGCACCTCGCGAATGGGCCGCGGCGTCGACTGGAGAATTTGCACAAGCAACGCGTTGTAGTTCGGCGCAATGAACGGACGCCGCCCCGCGAGGCACTCGTAGAGCATGATTCCGCAGGCCCAGATGTCGACGCGGTGGTCGAGCGTTCGCTCGCCGCGCGCCTGTTCGGGCGAGAGGTAGTAGGGCGTCCCCATCACCATGCCCGTGCGCGTGAGGTCGAGCCCCTGCTCTTGCTCCTCCGTGTGCAGCACCTTCGAGACGCCGAAGTCGAGGATCTTCACGACGGGCGGGAGCCCGACGCGGCGCGTGAGGAAGATGTTCTCCGGCTTGATGTCGCGGTGAACGATGCCCTTCGCGTGCGCGGCGACGAGACCCGAGAGCACCTGGCTCATCACGTCGACGACCACGTCGAAGGGCAACGCGCCGTCGCTGCCGATGCGCTCCGCGAGCGTCTCGCCCTCGAGCTTCTCCATGACGAGGTAAGGGCTTCCATCGTCGAAGCGACCGACGTCGTAGACCTCGCAGATGTTCGGGTGGCCGATCGACCCGGCGCTGCGCGCTTCTTGGTAGAGCCGCTGCACGGCCTCGGGCTTGCGCGCCTGGTTCGGGTGCAAGACCTTGATGGCGACCGCACGCCCGAGCGCGACGTGACTGCCCTCGTAGACGGTGCCCATGCCGCCTTCACCGAGGATGTTCTTGATCTTGTACTTGCCCTCGAGCGTGCGACCCACCAAGCCGCGCGCGTCGACGCCACCGAAGCGGCCCTTCGCTGCGCCGGCGGGCGCGGGGGCGCCGGAGGGCTTGGCCGCAGGCTTCACGAGCGGCAACGGCTTCTCGACGTCGACGGGACGCTTCGGCACGAGCGGCGGCGGGGCGATCGATGGCGCTGCGACCCGGCCGTTGTCCGACTTGCGCTCGCTGAGCGAAATCGACTTGTTCGTCACGGGGCAGAGCGTCGTCTCCACGTTGTGCGGGAGGCGACAATGCGGGCAGCGAACGAAGCGCTCGCTCATGGCCGACGCACCCCGACCGCGACGCCGCAATGGCGCGGCGTCCACGAGGTCGCTCGGTACGGGCGGCGCATTCGTCGAGCGTATCGGTCTCCCGCGGGGCGGGCAATCGGCGGCAACAGCTCGACGTGGCCAGCCGCGGCCGGCCGTGGCCAGGCCAACGTCGCGACGCGGCGCGCCGAAAGCGGAAGATTTCAGCGTTTTTTGGCGCCGTGCGCTGGCACGGCCTTCGCTCGTCGCGCCGCATGCCCCAACCCTACGCCGGCCTGCTCTTGGGCCTCCTCGCGCTCGGGGGCCCGTTGCCCTTCGTGGCCTCGATTCCCCTCGGCGCCGCCGCCCT
>CAIOHM010000439.1 GCA_903858055.1 uncultured delta proteobacterium | reverse complement strand
CCGCGAGCGACGCGCAGATGGAGCGCATGCACGACCTCAAGACCGGGAGCTACACCGTGCGCGGTCCGCTCCTCATGGGGGCCGCGCTCGCCGGCGCGAACCTCGGCCAACGCGACGCGCTCGAGCGCTTCGCAGGCCCGCTCGGCGTGGCCTTCCAGCTTCGCGACGACCTGCTCGGAACCTTCGGAAACCCCGAGAAAACAGGCAAATCCGATGCGAGCGACCTTCGCCAAGGCAAGCGCACGGCGCTCGTGGTCGAGGCGGAAAAAGTGCAAGGTGCACACACGTACTTCGCGCCCGTGCTCGGCAACGTGCATGCGACCGACGCCGACATCGCTGCGCTGCGCGCTTGGCTGGTGGAGAGCGGCGTGAAGGCGCGCGTGGAAAAGCGCCTCGACAACCTCTTGGGGGACGCCTCCCTCGCTCTTCAGCAAGCGGATTTGCGAACCCATGGTAGGCGCGTGCTCCTTGGCGCGGTCGAGGCCATCGGTCGCCGCGAGGTTTGAGGGCTCGAGCAACGCATGACGGCATTCGGAACGGGTGAAGAACGCAGCGGACGCGCAGGAGGGAAGGTCATCCTCCTCGGCGAGCATGCGGTCGTTTACGGTGTGCCCGCGCTCGCGGTGGGCCTCGAGCGGGGCGTCGTTGCGCGCGTTCTCGCGGCCGAGACCGAGGGGCACGAGCTCCACGTCGCGGGGTGGGGCGTGGTCGTTCGCCCGAGCGACGGCACGGACCTCGGCCGCGCGTTCATGGCGCTCCTCGAGGCGTCGGGCCCTGCTGTGCTCGGCCGTCCGCGCGTGGTGCACGCGCATGTCGAACTCCCTCCTGGCGGCGGCGTCGGGTGCTCGGCGGCCATCGGAGTCGCAGTTGCGCGCGCGCTCGATCCGGCCGCTTCGCTCGAGCACGTCATGCTGCGCGCCACCGCGTGGGAGCGGGTCTTTCATGGGAATCCCTCGGGCATCGACGTCTCCGCGGCGGCCGTCGGCGGCTGCCTTCGCTTCGTGCGGGGCGAAGGCGTGCGCACGCTCGTGACCGCGCGCACGTTGCACCTCGCGGTGGGGGCGACCGGTCGGGCCTCGAGTACGAAGGTCATGGTCGAACGTGTGGCGGCCTTGCGCGAAGCGGAGCCTGCGCGCGTGGGCGTGAGCTTCGCGCGCATCACGGAGCTCGTGGCCACGGCGGTCGCAGCCCTCGCGGCCGGTGACCTCGAGCACCTCGGCGAGGCCATGAACGAGAACCACGCGATCCTCGGCACGCTCACGGTCTCCACGCCCGAGCTCGACGAGCTCGTGGCGGTCGCGCGCGGTGCGGGCGCGCTCGGTGCTAAGCTCACGGGCGCCGGCGGCGGCGGGTGCGCCGTGGCGCTCGCTTCGAGCGAGGCTCATGCACTGGAAATGGTGCGCGAGTGGCGTCGCGCGGGCTTCGACGGATGGACCAGCGCAAGTGCCGCGAGACAAACTGACGCGTCGCGTCTATACCCCGCTGCTGCCCGCCCATGAAGGTCCTCGCCGCATCGTCCGTCGCGCATCCCAACATCGCGTTGGCGAAGTATTGGGGAAAGCGAGCCATCCCCGGGAACTACCCGGCGGTCCCGAGCCTCTCGGTCACGCTCGACGGCATGGCCACGCGCACGACGCTGCGCTTCGACCCGCGCCTCACGGAAGACCGCTTCATCCTCGGCAACGAGCTCGTCTTGGGCCGCCCTCTCGAGCGCATCACGAAGCTCGTCGACGAGGTGCGTTCGGAGGCCGGGTTCACCACGCGCGCGAGCATCGTCTCCGCGAACGACTTCCCCACGGCGAGCGGGCTTGCGTCGAGCGCCTCGGGCTTTGCGGCGCTCGCGCTCGCGGCGGTAACGGCGGCGGGCCTCGAGTGGTCGCCCGCGCGCATCAGCGATCTCGCGCGGCGGGCCTCCGCGAGTGCTGGTCGCAGCATTTACGGCGGTTACGTGCGCCTCGACGCAGGGCCGCTCGCGGGCGACGGCAGCCAAGAGCTGGCGGCCGAACCCGTCGCGCCGGCGAGCGCGTTCCCCATGAAGGTCGTCGTGTGCGTTACGCACGAGGGGGCGAAGGCCGTCGCGAGCACGGACGGCATGATCCGCACGATGCAAACGAGCCCGTTCTACGAGCGGTGGCTCTCGTACGGCGTCGAGAACGAGCAGGCGCTCCGCGAGGCCCTCTTGGCGAACGACTTCGCGCGCGTCGGTCAGCTCGCGGAGGCCAGTGCCCTCGCCATGCACGCCTCCGCGCTCGCGTGCGGCGTCAGCTACTTCAACGGCGCGACGCTCGAGATCATGAAGCAGCTCCGCCTCCTGCGCGAGGTGGGCCTCCAGGTCTACGGCACCATCGACGCGGGCCCGCACGTGAAGGTGCTCGTGCGTCCGGACCAAGAGCCGATCGTCACGCCGAAGCTCCGTGCCATCACCGGCGTCGTGCGCACCATCGTCGCCACGCCGGGCGGTGAACCGCGCGTCGAGCGCATCGAGGCAAGCGCTTGAGCGTTCGCGCCCCCGGAAAATTGCTTCTCTCCGGGCCCTACGTCGTCCTCGACGGAGCGCCCGCAACCGTGCTCGCCGTGGCTCGTTATGCGGAGGCGGACGCGCTCGTGCGCGAGGTCCCGAGAGCCGCGGAGGTCCTCGAGGCCTACGAAGGCAACGCCGCACCTCGCCTCGACCTCCACCATCTGTCCGACGGCGATCGCAAGCTCGGCCTTGGCTCGAGCGCCGCGGGGCTCGTGGCGGCGCTCGCGGCCGACGCGTACGAGGCGGGCCAGGAGCTTCACGAGGCGGGATACCGTCGCGAGCTCTTCGAGCGTGCCTTCGCGATTCACCGCCGCGTGCAAGGCGGAGGCAGCGGCTTCGACGTCGCGGCCGCGGTCTGGGGTGGCTTCTTTCGCTACGAGCTCACGGCGCCAGGGAAAGCGCGCATCACGAACCTCTTGTGGCCGGAGGGACTCGTGCTCGACCTGTTCGCCGCACCGACGAGCGCGCGGACGAGCGAGTTCGTCGCACGCGTGAAGGCGTT
>CAIOHM010000438.1 GCA_903858055.1 uncultured delta proteobacterium | reverse complement strand
GTGGCACTGGGCGCAGCCGGCGTGGATGTAGTTCTTGAGCCCCTTGCGCTCGGGCTCCGTTAGCGCCGTGGAGTCGCCGCGCGCGTAGCGATCGAGGCGGTTTTCGCTCACACGAAGCGTGCGCTCGTACGCCGCAATCGCCTTGCCCACGTTCACGAACGCCCCCGTGAGCGCGCGCTGATCGGCCGACGGGAGCGCGTCCCAAGCGGGTGTGCCCGGCATCGCCCCCGCAGCACCGGCCGACGAGGCGACGGCAGGCAAGGCGCCGAAGACCGCCTCGTACGCCGCGCGGTAGCGAGCCGCGACACGACCGACGACATCTCCCCGCGCGAAGCCCATCTCCTTCGCGTTCTCGAAGGGGCCGAGCGCCTGCATCCAGAGCGAGTCGGCGCGGCCGTCCCAAAACTGCGACCGGTGGTACGCAGCGAGCGCCACGTTCGGTGCATGGCGATCGACGGGCGCGAGGCCCACCGACTGCGGGCGCGCGTCACCGAAGTTCTTGGCCGGGTCGTGGCAGCTCGCGCACGAGACGCCTCCGCTCGCGGAGAACCCCGGGTCGAAGAACACGGTCCTGCCGAACGTCGCCGCGGCGGAGTCGTCGGCGAAGCGATTGGTGGGGTCCGCAGGCGGGGGATCGCCGCTCCAGGCCATGCCCTGAATGAGCTCCCACTCGCTCTCGTCGAAGAGACCGTCGCGAAGGGCGGGCGCGATGAAGGTCGCCCAGGGGTTCGGTCGCTTGTAGCGCGTGAAGAGAGCGCCGATGCGCTGCGGGTACTCCTGCCACCCCCAACCATGCCCGAGCACCAGCGCGTGCATCGACCGCCGCTCGAGGACGATCGTGTACGGCAAGTGGTTCGGCGCCGAATCGAGCGCAAACCAGCGTCGCTCCGCGGTCGCCGCCACCACGTCGGCGTCCGAGTTCGGCCGCCACGCCGCGAGGTCGGCCACCGAGGGAACCTGCTGCTCGGCATCGGCGAGGAGGACGTCGACGATTTGAATCGACCCCGGCGGCGCTGCCGTACGCCACTTCTGACCGCTCTTCGCGTCGATTTTGCAGGGCTCGCAGGTGGTCGTCCCGAGGCGCAGGACGAGGAAGAGGGGCTCGCTGCCGCAGGGGGCGTAGCGGTCGTGAAGGTTGAAGTCGGCGCGCCGACGGTCCGCGTCGAGCGCCATGAACGCGACGTTCGGCAGCGCGCCGCCGATCGTGAACTCGCTGACGTCGGGCGGCGTCTTGCGCCCCGGGTCGCACACCGCTGGACCCGCCGCGTCGGGCGCACCGGCGTCGCCCGCGGGGACGTTCGCAGGCGCCTCCGCGCTGCACGCGCCGCCGGAGACGGCGAAGGCGGCGGCGACGACGAGGGCTCCGAAGAGGGTGAGTGACCGCGGGGTTCGGCTGGGGGTCATGACGCGTCGCCTGAGGTCTTAGTGCGTGGGGTTCGGAAAGACGAGGGGCGTTCCGTGCGCCGCGGGCGGGCCTGAACCCGTGGCGCGCGCGGTCAGCAACCCTCCCCTGGGCGCGTAGGCCCTTTGGGTGACAGGTCGAACGGCCGAACGCGACGTAGCTTCTCGGTACACCCACGCAACGCTTTTCCTTGGAGCTCATCATGACCACGCCTTCTTCCGCGCGCCTTCGTCCGTTGCTCGTCTCCTTCCTCGCCGCCGGTGCGTCGCTCTCGCTCGCGGCGTGCGTCGAGCCGCTCGAGGATGCCGCGCGCACCCCCGGCGCCGATGGCGGCGCGGCAGTCGACGCGGCCGACGCAGGAGCCTCGACCGATGCGGCGTCGACCGACGGCGCTGTCGTCGACGCGGGTGCGGGCGATGGGGGCCGTGACGCCGCGCCGCCACCGGTCACGGTCCGCGTCGAAAACCGCGTGTGCCCCGAGGGCGACCTCGGCGAATCGTACTGCTCGATCCCCGTACGCCTCAGCGCGGCGACGGATCGCGACGTCCTCGTCACCGTCGAGCTCGACGCGGCGCGCACGACCGCGACCCGCGGCGTCGACTTCCGCATGAGCTCATTCGGCATCACGATCCCCGCGGGCGAGGTGCGCGGCGAAATCCCCGTGATCTTCCTTGGGGATCGCGAAGTCGAGACGGACGAGCTCGTGGCGTACCGGATCACGTCCGTGCGCGGCGCAACGGAAGACATCTCGTCGGGCTACGTCACGCTCCTCAACGACGACGCCGTGCCGCCGCCGCCCT
>CAIOHM010000437.1 GCA_903858055.1 uncultured delta proteobacterium | reverse complement strand
CGCCTGGTACGCCACTCCCGTGAGCACGAGCGTCGGCAAGAGACCGAAGGTGAACAGGAGGAGCGCCAGTTTCTGCGCGATCGACAATTTGCCTAGCATCGATGGGTCTCCGAGATGCGTGAATCAGTCGCTGAATCGAACGTTGAAAGATAGTTTTGGGCTGGATCTCGTCAGTCGGAATCCAGACCACCCCCGAAAGCCGCAGACATTTGCATGAGCTCGCTCGTCGAGAGCGCCTTGTCGATGTCGAGGAGCAGGCGCACGCGGCCCTGCGTCTTGGCGATGCCGACGAGGTACTCCGTGCTCACCTGGCCACCGAAGAACGGCGTGTCTTCGATGTCTTCCGGCGTGACCAAGAGCACCTCGCTCACGCGGTCGACGTACATGCCCATCTCGATGTTGTTGGACTTGACGACGATGATGCAGTTGGCCTCGCTCGGCTCGACGGGCGACATGTCGAGCTTGCGACGAATGTCGATGACCGGGATGATCTTGCCGCGCAGGTTGATGACGCCGAGCACGTAGTGCGGCGTGCGCGGCACGACGGTGATCGAGGTCACGCCGATGATCTGCTGCACCTTCAGGATCGGGATCCCGTACTCCTCGCTCTCGAGGAAGAAGGTCAGGTACTTCCCTGCGGCTTCGAGCTTTCGCTGTGCGAGCGCTTGCGCTTTTGGATCGGCAGCCATGGTGGGTTCTCGCGGATCGAACGGTGCTTGGAGGGAAATCAGATGAGCCCGCTGTGGCGAGCGAGGTTCACGATGCCAGCTGGGTCGAGGATCAAACCGACGCGACCGTCACCGAGAATGGCGCCGCCCGAGACGCCCTCGACGCGGCCGAGACCGGCGCCGAGCGTCTTCGCGACGACCTGCCGCTGGCCGAGGAGCTCGTCGACGAGGAGCCCGCAGTGCTGGCCGCCGTCGTTGACGATGACGACCAAGCCTTGGGTCGGGTCTTCGACGGCGTCGTCGATCTCGAAGAGCCGGTGAAGGCGGAAGATCGGGATGAGCGAGCCGCGAAGGATGAGCATCTCGCCGCGCCCCGAGACCGTGGAGAGCTGGCGCTGCTCCGGGCGGAGGCTCATGTTGATGCTGACCGTCGGCACGATGTAGCGCTCGTTGCCGACGCGCACGAGCATACCGTCGGTAACGGCAAGCGTGAGCGGCAGGTAGATGAGGAAGGTGGTTCCGGTGCCGAGCTGCGACGTGATCTCGATGCGCCCCTTGAGCGCTTCGATGTTTCGGCGCACGACGTCCATGCCGACGCCACGACCGCTGACGTCGGTGACGGCTTCCTTCGTCGAGAAACCCGGCTCGAAGATGATGTTGTAGACTTCGTTGTCGCTGAGGACCTTGTTCGCGTCGACGAGGCCCTTGTCCACGGCGCGCTTGAAGATCTTGTCGCGATCGAGGCCGCCGCCGTCGTCCGAAAGCTCGACGATGACGTTGCCGCTCGCGTGGTACGCGGCGAGGCGCACACGACCGCTGCGGCTCTTGCCGTTCTTCTCGCGAACCTCGGGGATCTCGATACCGTGGTCGACCGAGTTGCGAACCATGTGCACCAGCGGATCGCTGATGAGGTTCGCCATGTTGCGATCGATTTCGGTGTCTTCACCGTCGGTCACGAAGTCGACGAGCTTGCCGCACTTGCGCGCGACGTCGCGGACGACGCGCTGCATGTTCTGGAAGGTCGACTTCAGCGGCACCATGCGGAGCGACATGCTGAGGTCTTGGAGCTCGCGGACGATCTTGCCCGTGTGCGTGACCTTCTTCACGAGGTCGTGGTTGGCCCCGTGAATGAGCGTGTCGTCTTGCGCCACCATGGAGTGCGCGATGACGAGCTCACCGACGAGGTCGATGAGGCGGTCGAGGCGGTCGGTACGAACGCGGATGCTCGACTCGACGGCGCTCTCGGCAGGCTTGCGCTGCTCCGGACGCTTCTTCGCCTCGCCCCCCTCTTCGGCAGGGGCAGGGGCAGGCGCTGCCGGCGGGGGAGGAGGAGCCGCGGCGGCGACGGGCGCCGCGACGGGGGCCGGTGCTGCGGCCGCAGGCGCCGGTGCAGGAGCGGCGGGTGCGGCCGCCCGCGCCGGTGCG
>CAIOHM010000436.1 GCA_903858055.1 uncultured delta proteobacterium | reverse complement strand
GCTGCACCGTGTGCGGATCGCGCGGAGGATCGCCGCTGGGGGGCGCGGTCAGCTTCGAGCAACCGGTGGCGGCAACGGACCCAAGGAGCGCAAGGACGAGGAAACCCTTCTTCATGGTGGCTGCACCGTAGTCCGTCGACGCGCGATCGGGAGCGAATTCTCAACGCAACGGCGCGCGGTCGTCGCCTGTGCGCGCCGATCGGCAACGGTGGCTAGGTGTAGGGAGATCTCAGTCAAAGCCGTTGACGCGTCGCACCTCTTGCGTCAATGCACCGTCAACCGGTGCTCGTGCCGGCCCTTCGCTTCGACGCCCCAGGTGCTCATGCCCGTGCTTCCTCGCCCCTCCGTGATGCTGGCCTGTCTCTTCTTCGGCTTCTTGGGCCTCCCCGGCTGAACGAGGCCGTGCACGCGCCTCGCAGCGGCGCGAGCGAGCGACCGCCTCCGCGAGAAGGTGCGAGGTCGCGAGGCCGACGACGGCGCGCCTTTTGAGACGGTGCCTGCTACGAAGGCGCCCATGGCCTCGCGCGTGCTCCACATCGAAGACGACCCCTCGAATCGCCTCCTCGTGCGCAAGCTGCTCGCGGTGGAGGGCCTCGAGGTGATCGACGCGGCCGACGGGCTCGAGGGGGTGCGCCTGGCCCTCTCCGAGCTGCCGGACTTGATCCTGGTGGACATCAACCTGCCGGGGCTCGACGGCTACGAGGTCACGCTGCGCTTGCGTGCGGAGCCCGTGTTGAAGGAGACCCCGATCATCGCGATCACGGCCGAGGGCGACCGCGACACGAGCATGGCGGTCGGCTGCACCGGGTTTCTTCAAAAGCCCATCGATGCCAGGAAATTCTCGGCTCAGGTCATGCAGTACCTCGGCGGGTTCCGCGAGCGCACGACCTCCACGGTGGACGCCACCGAGGCCGTGCTTCGTACGCAGGGCGGGCGCATCGTGGCGCGCCTCGAGGCGAAGGTCGAAGAGCTCGAGCGCATGAACGCGCGCCTCCGCGAGCTCGATCGCTTGCGCACGGAGTTCTACCGCAACATGTCGCACGAGCTCGCGACGCCGATGACGCCGATCGTCGGCTACCTCCGCATGCTCGTCGACGAAGAGCTCGGCCCTCTCGAGAAGCCGCAAAAGAAGGCGCTGCGGGCGATGGACGACTGCGTGCGCCGCTTGCGCACCACGCTCGACAACCTGATCGACGTGACGGCGATCGAGACCGGGCGCATGCGGCTCCACCACCGCGACTTCGATCTCCTCGAGGTGGTCAAGCGGTCCGCGGCCTCGCTCCAAGACGCCATGAACGACAAGCGCCTGCGCCTCGTCGACGAGTACCCGCGTGGCCCGCTCGCGACCTTCGGTGACCCGGACCGCCTCCAGCGCGCGCTCTTGCAAGTGCTTGAAAATGCGGTCAAATTTACCGCGGAGAGCTCGCTCGTGGGCGTGTGCGTCCGCGCGCTCGGCGACGCGTACGAGATCACGATCGCCGACGACGGCTTGGGCGTCGACCCGGCGAAGCACGACCAAGTCTTCGAGCCCTTCGTGCAAGGGGATGGCAGCGCCACGCGCACCCATGGTGGCGTCGGCGTCGGTCTCGCGATCGCGAAGAAGGTCATCGAGGGCCACGGCGGGTCCATCCGCATCGCGCGCGGCGCGGTCGTGGGCGGCGAGACCCTGAGCGGTGCTGCCTTCGTCGTGCTCGTGCCGAAGACCGCCGCGTTTGCCACGCGCCCTCCTCATGGGTGAGTTCGTCTTCTTCGATTGGAACGCCACGGCGCCGCTCGCACCCGAGAGCCTCGCCGCCATGGTGGAGGCCGCGGGCGTCGCCGGCGCGAACCCGTCGAGCGTGCACCGTGCCGGGCGCCTCGCGCGGCGCATCCTCGAAGATCTTCGAGAAGAGCTCGCGCGCACGCTCGAGGCGTCGCCGCGTGACGTGGTGCTCACCGGGAGCGGCACGGAGGCGAACAACATCGCGGTTCGAGCGCCCTTCGTCGAAGGTCACGGCGTGCTCGTCACGAGCCGACTCGAGCACCCGTCGGTGACGCGGGTCGCCGAGGCGCTCGAGCGTGAAGGTCGCGCGCAGGTGCACTGGGCGCGCGTGAGCGCGAGCGGCACGATCGATGTCGACGACGTGCGCGCCTGCCTCGCGCGCGGCGGCGTTCGTCTCGTGGCGCTGCAGGCCGTGAACCAAGAGACCGGGGTCGCGCAGCCCCTCGAGGTTGTGCATGCAGAGTGCATGAACATCGGCGTTCCCCTCCACGTGGACGCCGTGCAAGCGTTCGGCCGTACCGCGTCGCCGCTCCTTGGAACGACGCGCACGGTCGCGGCTCACAAGCTCCGCGGACCCAAGAGCATCGGCGCCCTCGTCGGCTCCTGCGGTCACCGGCTCCACCCGGTGCTCCTCGGCGGCGCGCAAGAGAAGGGGCTTAGGCCCGGCACGCTCGACCCCATGGCGGCCGCGGGCTTCTTGGCGGCGTTGCGAAGCGTCTCCGCGTGCCAGGCGGGGTTCGAAGCGCAGCGTGCGCGACGCGATCGCCTCGAGGCCGCCGTGCTCGCGCTCTTTCCGGGAAGCACCGTGAACGGCGATACCCCGTCACGGCTGGCGCACGTGTCGAACATCGCGCTCGCAGGTCTCGCCGGTGCCGAAGCCGTCGTCGCCCTCGATCTCGAAGGGGTCGGCGTCTCGAGCGGCAGCGCGTGCAGCGCCGGTACCCTCGAACCGTCGCCGGTGATCGCGGCCATGCACGACGAAGCGCGCGCGGCGAAGCATCCGCATGAGCCTCGGGCCGACGACCACGGACGATCATGTCTCGCTGGCGATCGCAGCCTTCGAGCGTCTTGCCGCACGAATGAAGAGGTGACGCGTGTCTCGAACGGGTGAAGGCGAAACGACAGCGACGGCCCGCGCTCGGCTCTACGTCGCGCGCCATGGCGAAACCGAGTGGAACCGCGTGGGCCGCTGGCAAGGTGCGACCGACGTGCCGCTCAACGACGCGGGGCGTTCCCAGGCCCTGGAGCTCGCCGAGCGATTGCGCGGCGTGACCCTCGCCGGCATCGCCTCGAGCGATCTCGTGCGCGCGGCCGAGACCGCGAGCCTCGTGGCCCATGCGCTCGGTCTTCCCGTGCTCGGGACGTACGCCCCGTTGCGCGAGCGGAGTTACGGGGTCTTCGAGGGGCTCACGCGGGAAGAGTGCGCCACGCGCTACGCGGAGATTTGGACGAACCATCGCCCTGGCGATTTGCTCGAGCCGCCTGGGGCCGAGCCGCGTGCGGAGGTTGAGGCGCGCATGGTGCGTGGCCTGCGTGAAGTCGTCGAGGCGCACGCGGGCGAGGCTCCCGTGCTCGTGGTGAGCCACGGCGGCGCCATTCGAACCTTCCTCGCCGCGGTCGACGGCGTGCTCGTGCCGCCCATGAAGAACGCCGAGTGCTACCTCGTGCGCGATCGCGCGGGAATCTTCGAAGGCTATGCGCGCCTCGGTGGTTAACCAAGCGCACGCCGTGACGGGTCAGAGCGCGAAGGGCCCGACGGGCGCGAGGCCAAGCTCGGCAGGAGCAGCCGCGTCGCGCCACCGAAACGGGACCCACAGCGCGCGCACGGTGCGATCGTCGCCCTCGCGTTCGTGCCCCGCGAGTCCGTAGAGCACGTTCCAGAACGACCCCGACGGGCTCGTGCCCCAAGAGGTCAATGGGAACACGTGCACTTGCTCGGCGCTGCCGCCGACCACGCGACGCTCCTGCCAATACACGTT
Organism: uncultured delta proteobacterium; assembly: GCA_903858055.1. GTDB lineage: Bacteria > Myxococcota_A > Polyangia > Polyangiales > Polyangiaceae > CAIQDA01. The sequence continues at coordinate 2,933 of CAIOHM010000436.1, read as the reverse complement.
GCCTGCGAGCCCCGACACCCGGCCCTCGACATGGTTCTCGAAGCGCCAGAAGAGGGGGAAGGCGACGGTGGCGCGGCTCTCCGCGTCGTCGAAGTCCCAGTAGATCGGCGCGACCACGGCGTGCGTGCGCTCGTTCGTGCGGCCGAGGTAGACGATCGGGTGGAGGTTCGCGGCCCAGCCGTCGTACCGGAGATCGAGCTGAAAACTCGGCGCCACGAAGGTCGTCGAGCCGTAGCCTTCACGCACGTGGTGCGCCGCGAGCGGCGTGTACCACCCGTGCACCGCGGGGCTCTCGTGCTGGGCGAAGAGCGGCGCGAGCGCCCACGTCGAGCTCTGGAGATCGCGATCTTGGTAGTGGAACCAAAGCGGGATCACGGGACCGGCGAGCTGGAGCGTTCGTGCGCCCGCCTGGCTGTCGGCGCGCGTGTAGAGCGGCGTCCACAGCGTGTCGCTCGTGGCCGTGTGGCGCGACACGAAGCCCGGGAGCGCGAGCGTCTGCTCGTTCGGCGCGGTGCCGTAGTGAAAGAGCGGGAAGAGCGTTCGGTAGTGCTCCTCCTTCGCCGGGTCGTCTTCGTGGGCGTCGACCTGGAACCAAAACGGCATCGCGTAGAAGCGCGAGGCAGGGCCGGTCTTGCGCCAGAGCAGCGGGCCGGCGACCGTGAGCGTGTCGTCGTCGAGCTCGTGTTCGTGGTGGTAGTAGAGGCCCGGCGGCACGAGCGTGTACGTGCGGCGGTTTCCTTCCTGGTCGCCGTTGTCGCCGTCGAACCAGAAGGGCGCGACGCCGCGCTTGACGTTCGCGCCCTCGCGCGAGCGGAAGTACAAGCCCGCGAGCGCGAAGGCCCCGGCGTCGTCGAAGCGGGTGGTGGTGAGCAAGAGCGGCGCGTGGAAATAGCCGCCCTTCGTCGACTCACCCGCGAACCACAGAGGCGCGAGCCAATTGTCCCAGTGGCGGGGCGAGTTCTCGAGGTGCAGCGGCCCGACCGTGAGCGAGGTGGCGTCGTCGCGGCGCTCGCTCCACACGAGCGGGAAGAGGACGTCGGCGTCGACGCGGGGCGCGCGGCGCCGGTAGTAAAGGAGCCCCGAGAGCGACTCTTCGTCGCGCGGGCCCTCGGCCTCGAACGAGCGCGGCAAGGGCGGGAGGAGCCGCGTGTGGTCGAGGTAGAAGGGCGGCACGAGACGGAGCCGGGTGTTCTCCGTGGTGCGCTCGTAGAGCGGGAAATAGCTCGTCGTGGCCTCGCCCTCGGGGGGCAGCGGGGCCTCGCCGTCGGAGCCGAGCTGCGCCGCAACGCCGGGAGAAATCGCGGTGGGCGTGGGGCTCAGCGGCAGCGCACCGGGGCGACTCTGCGCGCGCGCGGCAGGTGCGAGGCCCGCGAGCACGAAGGCCGCGATCGTTGCAAGATGCAGCTTTCCGCTCATGGAGTCGCCTTCGCAAGGCGCGCGTGAACGCTCGCCAGGAGCTCCGCGCTCGCCACGTCGACTTGCTCGTGGGCCGCGAGGTCCTTCAGCTGGACGACGCCTCGCGCGAGCTCGCCCTCACCGACGACGAGCGCGATGCGCGCCCCACGTGCGTTGGCGCGGCGCAGCTGACTCTTGAGGGATTGGCCGCGCCCGTCGACCTCGCAGGCGACGCCGGCGCGACGGAGGTCGCGACCGATGACGAGGGCCGGACTCACGGCGCTCTCACCGAGCGCGCAGACGTACACCGGCAGGAGAGACTCCTCGGCCTTCTGCTCGCCGAGCGCGAGGACGAGGCGCTCGAGTCCCGCGGCGAAGCCGATCGCGGGGGTCGCCGGGCCACCCAGATCGCCGATCATCGTGTCGTAGCGACCGCCGCCGACGACGGTGGAGCCGGCGCCGAGGATCTCCTTCGCGGCCTTCACCTCGAAGAGGGTGCGGCCGTAGTAGTCGAGCCCGCGGACGAGCTGCGTGTCGTGCACGTACGCGACGCCGAGCGCGGCGAGATGCTTCTTCAAGCCCTCGAAGTGCGCCAGGTCCTCACCCTCGAGTACGTCGGAAATACGCGGCGCAGACGCGATCCACTCTTGGTCTTCCTTCGCCTTGCTGTCGAGAATGCGAAGGGGGTTGGACGCGAGGCGTCGCTGCGAGTCGGCGCTGAGCTTCTCCGCATGGGGCGTGAGGTAGTCGACGAGCACCTGGCGGTAGCGGGCGCGCGCCTCCGGGCCGCCGAGCGAGTTCACGTGCACGACCGCGTCGCCGATGCCGAGGTCGGCAAGGAATTCCACGACGAGCGCGATGAGCTCGGCGTCGCAGGCCGGCCCCGGGTCGCCGTAAATCTCGCCGCCGACTTGATGAAACTGGCGGTAGCGCCCGCGCTGGGGGCGTTCGGCGCGGAACATGGCGCCCGTGTAAAACCACTTCGTTACGGTCTCGGCGGCGTGCACCTTGTGCTCGATGTACGCGCGCGCAGCGCCGGCCGTGCCTTCCGGGCGGATCGTGAGCCCTTCGTCGTGGCGGGTGAACGAGTACATCTCCTTGTCGACGACGTCGGTGCCTTCGCCGATCGTGCGGACGAAGAGCGCTGTCGGCTCCACGAGCGGCGTGCGCACCTCGCCGAAGCCCGCCCGCTCCATGGTGCGGCGAAAGGCCTCCTCGACACGCCGCGCTTGGCGTGCGTCGGTGGGGAGGAAGTCGTTCATGCCCTTGACGGCCCGGAGATTCATCGTGAGCGGCGCTAGCACGAAGCGCCGACCGAAGGATCGCGTCTCCGCATCGGTTTTCAGTCGGCGCTTTCCAGGGTAGGCGAGGGGTGTGGTGAAGGCAGGCACGAAAGAACGGGCCATGGGCGTCGACGTGGGCGACCGTCGCATCGGGATCGCCGTCGAAGACGAGCTCGGGCTCATGGCGCACGCGCGCGAACCCATCGACGCACGCGACCGCAAGCGCGCCATCGCGGAGCTCCTCGAGCGCGCGCG
>CAIOHM010000435.1 GCA_903858055.1 uncultured delta proteobacterium | reverse complement strand
TTCGCACGCGCGCGCGGCGGCGAAGACTTCGAGGTGCTCGATGTCGGCGCGCAGGAAGTCGCGAATGGCCCACGCCAGCGAGTCTTCGGTGGTGATCGAGACGGTGTTTCCCGCGATCACGCGACGCGGGCGCATGGAGGCGAGGCGCAGGTCGGGCAGCACGACGCGCGACTTCATGAGCGTCGGGAGCGCAGCGCGCCCTTCCGCATGGGCAGGGCACGCGATGCGCGCCTCGGCGGCTTCGACGACGTCGCCGATCTTGAGGCCGCGATCGGGGTAGGAGCCGGCGGTGCCGATCAGCACGACGAGCTGCGGCTTGTGCTTGGCGAGCGCCGCGGCCATGCCCAGGCTCGCTTCGACGAGCCCGATGCCGATGGTCTCGGTGCGCACGGAAGTCCCGCCGCGCTTCTGAATGCGATCGCGCAGCGGGGCCATTTCCCCTTCGAACGCCGCGGCGATCAGCACCTGTTCGGCGGGCGGCATGCGGTAGCTCATGAGGTCTCGAACGGTCCGGTCAGAGGGAGAGGAACTTGCCGCGCAGGCTCGCCACCCGAGAGGCGGCGTCGGCGTACGAGCGGGCCGCGAGCCACTCGAAATACTTGAGGGCCGTGGCGGTGTCACCGAGGCGCTCCGCGATCTCGGCGGCGAGGTAGCGCGCGGAAGCACGCGAGGCGTCGTCGTGTGCGAGGAGCGTGGCCTTCTCGGCAGCTTCGAGCGCTTGCGGGACGCGACTGCGCTCGAGGTCGATGCGCGCGAGCTCCTCGTACGCCATCCACTTCACCTCGTCGTTCGAGAGCGCCTCGGTGAGCGCGTTCGCGGCGTCGTCGAGCAGGCCCATGGCGCGGTAGGCGCGGGCCGCCTCGATCTGGGCGATCGCGTCGTCGCGCGAGTGGAGCTCGGCGAAGCTCTCACGGAACTGCTCGAACACCGCGTCCACGTCGACGACGGATTCGATCGCGGGAGCCGCCTGGAGCAGGTCGTTCGAGTGGCGCTCGATGGGGCTCTCGGCCGCGAGCTCGTCGAGCGAAGGCGCGGAGGGGAGCCCGAAGGCCGGCGACATCGAGAGCTCACGCTGGGCGATCTCGTCGAGCTTGTCGAGGAGCTTCGGGTTGTGAGGGACGCGTACGAGCATGTCCTCGACGAGGCTCCGCGCGTCACCGATGAGGCCGAGGGAGAGGTAGACGTCGGCGTCGTCGAGCGTCGCCTCGACGTCGGCGGAAGGGCCCGGACGGAGGCTGTGACGGCGCGACTCCGAACGATGGCTCGGCGGTGCCTCGCGCGGCTCTTCGGGGGGGGGGATGAAAGCCGAAGACACGAGGCGCGCTTCGGTTGCACGCTCGATTTCAGGCTCCTCGGCGACGACAGGCAACTCGTCGACGGGCTCGAAACCAAGCTGCGCCAGGAGCGCGAGGGTCTCCGGGTGGTGGCGATCGAAGCCGAGGATCTCTTGGAGCGAATACGCCGCCGCGTCGACGTCGCCGAGCTCGGCTTGGCGGCGGGCCATCGCGACGAGCACCGTGACCGTACCTGCAAGGTCACCAGAAGCGCGCTCGACCTCGCACAGCGCTTCCATCACGTCGAGGCTGCGCGGGGCGATTTGCCACGCACGCTGCAAGATGGTCGACGCTGCGCGCAGCTGACCACGCTCACGAAGAGCCTCGGCTTGCGCGAGCGCCTCCGCGACCGCCTCCGGGAGACCGCGCAACGTGCCCGCTGCGGGGACCGGCGTATCGCCGCGCGGCCGCACGAGATCGACCGGCGCCTCGAGGACCTCGGCGTCGTCGATGACGTCGACGTCTTCGAGCGGCGTGGGGGGCACCGAGGCGGCGGCGGGTTGCGGCGGCGGCGACGGGATGGCGTGGAGCCCCGACGTGCGGCGCACGGGCGGTACGGCGCTCGGGGATTGACCCTTCGAGCTCGCGCCGAGGCTGCGCGTGAGTTCGCCCGTGAGGGGATCGTCGGGCGCGATCAGCGCGAGGCGGTCGGCCGCATGGCGCAAGACCACGGACGCGTTCTGCTCGCGCGCGATGCGAACGAGCTCCGAGTAGACCTGGATGGCCTTCCGCGAGTCGCCCATGAGCTCGAAGCAGCGGGCCAGGAGCTCCAGCGTGCGGACCTCCTTTTGATTCGCCTCGTAGGCGACCTGGAGCCGATGAAGCGCGCGCTTGGCTTCCGCCGCGGTTCCGCCTTGCAGGAGGAGCTCGGCCGCGAAGCGCGCGTACTCGGGGTCGCGGCGGTGGTGCAAGAGGCGATCGAGCACGCGGAGCGCGTCGTCACGCTGCCCCCGCTCGACGAGCAGGCGCGCCGCTTCGGCGAAGTGATCGACCGCCTCAGCGACGTTGCCCACGCGCGAGAGGCACTCGGCGAGGTTCAGGTGCACGCCCCAGGTTTGCCCGCCGAGGCTCAGCGCTTTGCGGAGGACCTCGGTGGCCTGCGCGTGGCGCTCGAGCCGCATGAGGTAGATGACCGCGAACTCCTCGAGGGCCGCGCGGGCGTCGGCGAGGTGGTCCGTCTGCGCGTAGAGGTCGGCGAGCTGCGGGAGCACGTGCTCGTATTGCGATTCGAGCTCCGGGACGCGGCGAACGATGATCTCGCGAATCTGCTTGTAGACTGCAATCGCTTTGAGCGCGAAGCCCTGCTGGGCGTAGTGCCGCCCGACGCGATCATAGGTCGACACCGCGTCGGCGAAGGCTCCGTCGCGTGCTTGGAGATCGCCGATCTTCAGCCACGTGCGCGCATCGGAAGGATCCTCCGCCACGATGCGCCGGTACTCGGCGATCGCTTTGTCGTAGCGGCGCTTCTCGATAAACTTCTGGGCCGCTTGTTGGACCTTCTCTCGGTCGACAGGCACGGAGGACTCCGGTGAGGGATGGGCGGCAAGTGTAACCGGATCCCGCCGGTGTTGGCCAGCATGGATGCGCGCGCGAATCACCGAGGATTGACGAGGGGTCCTGCGCCGCGCCTCCATCCGCGTTAGCATCGCCTCATGGCCAGCCAATCGACGCTTTACCGTGCGCCTTTCGACCCCGGAGCCTCCTCGCCCATCGACGCCGAGCTCGTTCGGAAGCTCCTCGAGCGGGCGCTCTCGTGTGGCGGCGACGACGCGGACCTCTTCTTCGAGTACCGCGCCGGCGGCGGCTTCGTCTTCGACGACGGCATCCTCAAGAGCGCGAGCCGCTCGGTTTCGATGGGCCTCGGCGTTCGGGTGCGGAAGGGCGAGGGCACGGGCTTCGCCTTCGTCGAGCGCTTCGACTTCGAGGCGATGGAGAAGGCCTGTTTGACCGCGGCCCGCATCGCCGAGAGCGAGCCTCACGTGCAGGTTGCACCGATTCGTGTGGTGCCCGTGGCAGCGCGCTACGACCTCCCGCAGGTCTCCCTCGACGCGCCCGGTGCGGACAAGCGCGAGCTGCTCGAGCGTGCTGCGAAGGCCGCACAAGCTGCAGACCCGCGCGTGAAGCGTGTGGAGGCCTCGCTCGCCGAAGAAGTGCGCGAGATCCTCGTCTGCTCCGCGGACGGCCGCATGGCGCGCGACAGCCAGCCGATGCTGCGCTTCGGCGTGCGCGTGGTCCTCGAGTCGAACGGCAAGCGCCAGGAAGGCTCCTCGGGCGGCGGCGGCCGTACGACGCTCGGTTACTTCGCCGGCAAGTCGCCCGAGTGGCACGCGAAGCAGGCGGTCGAGCAAGCGAGCATCATGTTCGAGGCGCAGGAGGCTCCCGCGGGCCAGCTCGAGGTCGCGCTCGCCGCCGGTGACGCGGGGATCCTCCTCCACGAGGCCGTCGGCCACGGTCTCGAGGCCGACTTCAACCGCAAGGGCACGAGCCACTATTCGAACAAGATCGGTGAGCTGGTCGCGAGCGAGCTCTGCACCGTGGTCGACGACGCCACCCTCGCGCTCGGTCGCGGCTCGCTCAACGTCGACGACGAGGGCAACGAAACGGGCTCCGCGCTCCTCATCGAGAAGGGCAGGCTCGTCGGCTACCTCCACGACCGTCGAAGTGCACAATTCTTCGGCGTGAAACCAACCGGAAACGGGCGTCGTGAAAGCTTTGCCGCTGTACCCATGCCACGGATGACGAACACCATCCTGACCGCTGGAAACCACGACCCGGAAGAGATCGTGCGATCCATGAAGCGCGGCATCTACGCCAAGCGCTTCGGCGGCGGGCAAGTCGACATCGCCAACGGCGACTTCGTGTTCTCCCTCACGGAGAGCTACCTGGTCGAGGACGGCAAGATCGGCGCGCCGCTCAAGGGGGTGAACCTCATCGGCAACGGTCCAGACGTCATGCGAAAGGTCGTCATGCTGGGCAACGACGTCGTCGTCTCCGACGGTGTCTGGACCTGCGGCAAAGACGGCCAGAGCGTGCCCGTCGGCGTGGGTTGCCCAACCCTCAAGGTGTCGTCGATGACCGTAGGCGGCACCAAGGTGACCTAGCGCGTGCCCATCGGAAACCCCAAGCTCCGCCCTGGAATGCCGCGCCCGCTCGGGCGCACTCGCCCCGCCTCGCCCTACGTGCTCGTGATCGGGCACGAGTCCGAGCTCGAGCGCGACGGCGGTGCGTCGCAGGTGCTGGCGGATCTAGGAGCCGAAGTGGCGACGCTGGGGCTTTGGGCGGCCCCCGCGGAAGTGCTCGACGACCGCGAAGGAGTGCCGGTGCGTGCGGTGCTCGTCGAAGCCGGCGATCGACCCGATCTGGCGCAGGTGGCGCTCAGGGCCGCGCGTCGGGACTCGCGCCTCGAGGGCGTGCCTTCGATGATCGCGATCTCCGAGCGGCAGGTCGCGCAGCTCGATCCCTCGATCGGCTTCGACGACTTCGTGCTCTGCCCCTACGTGCCCGCCGAACTCTACGCCCGCATCCGCGCGCTCGAGTGGCGCCTCAGCGAGTTTGCGACCGAAGAGCGCACCAAGCTCGGTCCGCTCGTGATCGACAAAGCGGCGCACGAGGTGAGCGTCGAAGGGCGCAAGGTGATCCTCACCGCCAAAGAGTTCGCGCTCCTCGCCTACCTCGCGGCGAACCGCGGTCGCGTGTGCAGCCGCGAGACCCTCCTCTCGCGCGTGTGGGGCCGCGATTACGAAGGGGGGCCGCGCACGGTCGATATCCACGTGAGGCGCCTTCGCGCGAAGCTTGGGAATTCGCTGCCGCTCGAGACCCTGCGCGGGACAGGCTACAAGATCGCCGCGCTCTGAGCGTCGAGCCTTGGGCCGCGAGACCGCTACGAGCTAGCTCGCCCGGGCCGCGTAGGCTTCGGCTCCTCGAGCAGGAACGTCACGGGGCCGTCGTTGACGCTGCTCACCTTCATGTCGGCGCCGAAGACACCTGTCTCCACGCGCACGCGTTCCTTGCAGGATGCAACGAAGACCTCGACGAGGACTCGTGCGTCACCCGGGGCCATGGCCGGGGAGAAGTCCGGCCGGCGTCCGCGTGTGACGTCGGCAGCGAGGGTGAACTGGCTCACCACGAGGAGCTGACCGCCCACGTCGACGAGGCTCTTGCCCATGCGCCCGGTTTCGTCCGTGAACATGCGGTACTCGAGGACGCGATCGGCGAGGGCGCGCGCGAACGCACCGTGGTCTCCGCGCTCGCAGCCGAGGTAAACCAAAAGACCGCCGCCGATGGCGCCCACGGTCTCGCCCGCGACGACCACGCGCGCCTCGGAGACACGCTGCACGAGAGCCTTCACGCGAGGCCGAGCTCCTTGCGGAGCTGTGCCGTCAGCGCAAAGTAGGTCGCCTTGTCGTAGCGTTGGTTGAGGATGTGAAACTCCTTCCCGCGCAGCCCGACGCAGCCGAAGCAATGCGTGCAGTCGACGCAGCCCTCGCAGCGGACCAAGAACGCGGAGCCGATGCACTTCACGCTCTCGACGCACTGGTTGGCCCTGAGGCAATCGCGGCATCGGAGGCAGTGCGAGCAGTCCACGAGGTCTTGGCTTTGCTTGCAGTAGTGGGAGCGCACGAGGCGGTCGCTGCCTTCACAGAACGTGCAGTCTACACATGATGCGCAGCGCTCGCATGCGATGCAACCGGTGCTCTCTTTGCTCTCTTTGGCGCTCGCGAGGAGGGTCTTCAGCGCGGCTTCGAACTCTTGCTTCTTCACGGGCGGCTCTCCGACGTGTTGGCCGAGTCGTGCTCGATGGCGCCGTCGCGCATCGAGATCATGCGGTCCATGGCGCGCGCGAGACCCATGTCGTGCGTGACGACGACGAGGGTCGTGCCTTGCTCCCGCGAAAGACGGAGGAAGAGCTCCTGCACCTGCGCGCTCGTGGCGCTGTCGAGGTTCCCCGTGGGCTCGTCGGCGAAGAGGATTTTCGGCGAGAGGACCATCGCGCGAGCGAGGGCCACGCGCTGCTGGTCGCCGCCGGAGAGCTCGCCGGGGCGGTGGGTCTTCCGATGGCCGAGCCCCACGAGCTCGAGGAGCTCCGACGCCTTCTTCTCCATGGCTGCGCGGGGCAGCCGCTGAACGAGGCCGGGCATCATGACGTTCTCGAGCGCCGTGAACTCCGGGAGCAGGTGGTGGAACTGAAAGACGAAGCCGAGCTGCGTGCCGCGGAGCTTCGCGAGGTCGTTGCGCGGGAGCCCGAGGATGTCGACGCCTGCAATCTGCAAGGTTCCCTCGGAGGGGAGATCGAGCGTGCCAAGACACTGGAGCAGCGTGCTCTTGCCCGCGCCCGAGGGGCCGACGATGCTCACTCGCTCGCCGGCGCCGATGCGGAGGTCGATGCCACGCAGGACCTCGAGTGTGCGGCCGTCTTGGTCGAAGCGCTTCTTGAGGCCTTGGGCGCAGATGATGGGCGTGGTCACGATGGGGTCACTCGTAGCGCAGGCCTTCGACGGGGCGAAGGCGGGAGGCCGCGCGCGCAGGCCAGTAGGTCGCTGCCGCGCAGATGAGGAGGGCCGCGGCGACGACCGCGAGGAAGTCGAGCGGGTTCACGGTCACGGGGAGCTTGTCGAGGTAGTAGACCTCGGGATCGAGGCGGAGGCCGAACCAACGGAGTCCGAGGCATATGGCGAGCGAGGCCGCGCTGCCGAGCACCACGCCCACGCCGCCCAGCACCAGCCCCTCGCCGAGGAAGATGCGGACGATGTCCGTGTCCGTGGCGCCGATCGCCTTGAGGACGGCGATCTCACCGGTCTTCTCGGAGACCAAGAGGAGCAGCGTGCAGAGGATGCAGAAGCTCGCGACCACGACGGCGAGCGAGAGCACCACGAACGTCGCGCCGCGCTCGAGGCGCAGCGCCGTGAAGAGGTTCTTGTTGAGCATGCGCCAGTCGCGCGCGTCGAGGTCGAGCTCGCGCACGCGCGGCAACCACGCCGCCACGAAGGCCTCGCTCGCGTCGGGATCGCGCAGGCGAACTTCGATTCCGCCGATCTTGCCGACCGCCTCGAAGGGCTCGGCGACGTCGGCGATGCGCGCGTAGACGTGGGTCGCGTCGTACTCGTACATGCCGCTGTAGAAGATGGCGGCGATGCGGAACTTGCGCGTGCGGGGCATCACGCCCACGGGGGAGAGATCGCCCATGGGGGCCACGATCGCGAGCTCGTCCCCCACCATGACGTGCAGCGTGCGCGCGAGCTCGCGGCCGACGACGAGGCCTGGCCTCCGGTCGGCGGGGGCGCGCAAGACGTCGCGCACGAGCGGATCGAGTCCTTCCACCGCGTCGAGGCCCGGGCCCTTCACGATGGCCTCGCCGGCCGGGCCTACGCCGATGATCGCGTCCGCGGGCAGGTCGAGCAGCTTCTCGGGGGTCTCGAGGTACGCGAAATCGCCCGCCTCGACGAGCTTGGGTACGTCGAGGACCTGCGTGACCTCGCGTGGGTCCACGCCATGAAGGACGACGCCGTTCAGGTTCGAGGGGCTCGAGGCCATCGCCTCGAAGCGGAGCGTAGCCGTGGCCCCCACGACGTTCGGGTCGGCCCGTAGCTCCGCCAAGAGCGACGCGGGCAGCTCGAAGGGTTCTTGCGTTGGTCGATCGATGAGCACGTGCGGGTTCGACCCGATGATCTTCGTGCGCAGGTCTGCGGAGAAGCCGCCCATCACGCTGATCACCGTGGCGAGGGCCGCGGTCGCGACGCCGATGCCGGCCATCGCGAGGAAGCTGATCACCCGAAGAAAACCTGTGCGCGGCGAACGGACGTGGCGGACGGCGACGAGGGAGACGAAGCCCGCGCGCTCGGCCGCCGCGAAGAGCAGCGGGATCGCGGACGTCGTCGCGGCGAGCGTGTGCAGCAGAAAGAGTACGATCGCGAGCGCGCGGAGGATGAGCTCTCCTCTGCCGAGCGGTGCCGTGGGGACCGCGGTCTCGCTGAGGCGTGCGAGGTACACGAGGAGCGCGACGAGGGCGAAGGCCGCGAGCGAGCCTAACGCACGCCAGAGGCCCGACCCGATGCGACGCTCGCGGAACGAACCGAACGCCGCGCGGGCCACCGCACTGCCGCTCAGGGCGAGCAGGAGGGCGCCGAGCGCGGCGGCGGGGGTCACGAGGCCTCGGGGCGCAGCTGCGGGAAGAAGAGCACGTCGCGGATGGAGGGCGCGCTCGTCAGCATCATCACGAGGCGATCGATGCCCATGCCGAAGCCGGCCGCCGGGGGCATGCCGTACTCGAGCGCGCGCACGTAGTCGTCGTCGTAGTCCATGGTCTCGTCGGCGCCCTTGGCCTTCTTGTCGACCTGCGCCTGGAAGCGCTCGGCCTGGTCGGCCGGGTCGTTGAGCTCCGAGAACGCGTTGCAGAGCTCACGCCCGTGCACGAAGAGTTCGAAGCGATCGACGAGCTCGGGGCGCTGGTCGTTCTTGCGCGCGAGCGGCGACGTCTCGAAGGGGTACTCGGTGATGAAGACCGGCTTCGACTTCGTGCCGTCGGCGGAGCGGTAGTCCTCGGCGAGGAAGGGTTCCGCGAGGTACTCGTACGCGGCGAAGAGGCGTTCGCCGGCGTTCTCGCACTTGCCGAGGCCCTTGCGGAAGTTGCCCCAGTCGATGCTCTTGGCGCGCGGGCTCGAGGCCGCGAGGGCCTTGATGGCAGGGCCGATGTCCGCGGCGAGGAGGGCGTCGAGCGTGCCTTGCTCGCCGGCGACGACCCAGGCGTCGAGCTTTGCGACGCGGCAGGCCTCCACGACCGCACCGATCATGGTCACGCGCGCGAAGGGCTCTGCGAAGGTGAACGGGCGCGCCTCGCTCCACTTGGCGTGCGCCTCGGGCATGGCGGCGGCGAGCTGCGCGTCCACGTGGCGGAGGAGCGCCTCGGTGCGCCCCAGGAGCACCTCCCACGTCGCGTAGGCCTCGTAGAACTCGAGCATCGAGAACTCGGGGTTGTGGCGCGTGGAGATGCCCTCGTTGCGGTAGCAGCGGCCGAGCTCGTACACGCGCTCGAAGCCGCCGACGAGGAGGCGCTTCAGGTAGAGTTCCGGCGCGATGCGCATGTAAAGGCGCAGGTCGAGTGTGTTGTGGTGCGTCACGAAGGGGCGCGCGGCGGCACCGCCGATGAGCGGGTGCATGGTGGGCGTCTCGACCTCGAGGAAGCCCTCGCCGTCGAGGTAGCTGCGCACGGCGCGCACGATGAGGCTGCGGGCCTTGAAGACCTGGCCCACTTCGGGGTTCGCGACGAGGTCGACGTAGCGCTGGCGTTAGCCGAGCTCGACGTCTTGGAGGCCGTGCCACTTCTCGGGGAGCGGACGCACGGACTTGGTGAGGAGCGAGAACGCCTCGGTTTGCACGGAGAGCTCCCCGCGCTTGGTCGCCATGAGCGGGCCCTCGGCCTGGACGAAGTCGCCGACGTCGAGGAGCGCGAGGTCGCTGTAGGTTGCACAGGTCGCCTCTTCGAGGAGCAGCTGAATCTCCCCCGTGCGATCGCGAAGGCGAAGGAAGCTCAAGCCTCCCGTCGAGCGCAGCGCGAGGACTCGCCCCTTCACGTGGACGCGCTTGCCTGCACAGGCGTTTTGCACCGCCTCGGCCTCGTAGCGGCCGCCCTCGCCCTTGGCGGCGTCGGCCAGCGCGCGCGCGTCGGCGATGTCGACGAGGTGGGCCTCGCCTCGCGCGGCGATGACGTTGGCGTACGGGAGCTCGCCGCGCTGACGAAGGGCCTCGGCCTTCGAGCGCCGCGCCGCGAGGATGGCCTCTTCGGAAGCGCCCTTGCCCTCGATCTTCTTCTCTTGGCTCACAGGTCGTCTCCTTCGACTGCTCCGCCCTTGTGGAGCGTGCCGCCGGAAGCGGCGAGCAGGTAGCCCTCGATGAACGCGTCGAGGTCGCCGTCGAGCACGGCGTCGACGTTGCCGGTCTCGGTGGACGAGCGCACGTCCTTGACGAGGCGGTAGGGCTGGAGCACGTAGTTGCGCACCTGGCTACCCCACGCGATCTGGCTCTTGGCGGCCTGGGTGGCCGCGGCGGCGTCTTCGCGCTTCTGGACCTCGAGCTCGTAGAGCTTGGCCTTGAGCATCTTCATCGCCATGCGGCGGTTCTGGAGCTGCGAGCGCTCGGCGCGGCAGACGATCATGATGTTGGTCGGGAGGTGCTTGAGGCGCACCGCGGTCTCGACCTTGTTGACGTTCTGCCCGCCCTTGCCGCCGGCGCGCATGGTGGTGATCTCGACGTCTTCGTCCTTCACGACGATGTCGATCTCGTCTTCGATGTCCGGGGTCACCTCGACGGCCGAGAACGAGGTCTGGCGGTGCGCGTTGCCGTCGAAGG
>CAIOHM010000434.1 GCA_903858055.1 uncultured delta proteobacterium | reverse complement strand
CGCCGCAAGCGCGTGGAGACGATCTACGAGGCGCTGCCAAACGAGGTCTGGGCCATGGTGCTCATCGGCGCCCTCGCGACGCTCGCCCTCACCTGGCTTTTGCCGAAGGAGAGCATCGGCCTCCACGTGTGCCTCGAGGTGCTCCTCGCGGTCTTCCTCGGCATCTCGTTCTTCGTCATCGTCGCCTTCGACCGCCCGCTCATCGGCACGACCTCCGTCGACGCGGCGCCCTATGTGCTCATCCGCGATCGCATCATCGCCCTGGACCCGCCGCACGGCGCTGCGCCGCCGCTCGTCGGGGGCGCGCCCACGCCGTGACCGGCAAGCCTCCGCGTCACAAGCTGAGCGTCTGATCGCGCAGCACGCCGCTCGTGCCGCGCCACACGCAGCGGATCGTCCCGGCCTGCGGGTCGAGGTCGAGCTGCGTCACGTTCGACGACCCCGAGGACCAGTCGAACTGCGGAGGCCTCACCGAGAGCACGAGCGGGTTCGCGACCTGCGCGCCCGGCCCGACGAGGATCTCCGTCTGCGTGCTCCCTACGCCCGAGGTCGAGACGCGACCGACGCTCGCGAGATGGAAATCTCCTGCAACCCAGAGCACGCCACCGATGCGCTCGTCGTCGATGAACTTCAGGATCTCGGTGCGCTGCGCGCCGTAGCCTTCCCAGCGATCGGCCGAGGCGGTGTCGAAGAGACCCGGGAAGTCGCTGATGGGCACCGAGTTCATGAGGAGCTTGAAGCGCGCGGTGCTCGCCTTGAGCTCGGCCTTGAGCCAGTCCATCTGCTCACGCGAAATGTAGAGCGGGTTCGGCGAGGTGCGGGTCGAGGGCTTGCGCTCGCCGCGCGTGTCGAGCACGAAGACGTCCGCGGTCTTCCCGAAGGCGATCTTGCGCCAGATCCGCTGCGGCGCGCTGCGGCGCATGGGGACGTGCTCGAAGAGCGTCTGCTTGGCGTTCGAGAAGACCTGCGGGTCCACGGACTCGGGGTTGAAGTCGTTGTCGATCTCGTGATCGTCCCAGGTGGCGATGACTGCAGTCTGCAAGCGCATCGAGGTCCAGCCCGTGGAGGCGAGCGAGTCGCGCCACTTCGTGCGGAACTCGGTCAGCGTCTTCGCGCCGTCGTTGTAGGTCGTGTCGCCGAGGAGCAAGAACGCGTCGTAGGGTCCCTCGGCCGCTGCGCGCTCGAGGGAGGTCTTGTCGAGGCGGTTCGACGTGCACGAAACCGCCGCGAGGCGCAGCTTGGGCGTCGCGCCCGCCGCGGGGGCCGTGCGGAAGACCGCGACCGGGCTTCGCCCCTTTGGCGCACCGCTCTCGCGCTCGATGAGGGCCCAGCGGTAGACGCTCGCCGCCTCGAGCCCCGTGACCTCGGCGCTCACGTAGCCGCCCTCCCCGACGACCGCCGGCTGCGCGACGACCGCGATGCCGCTCACGGAGCCGTCGTCTTTCCAGACACGGAGCTCGAGGTCGCCCTGCCCTTGCCAAAGGCTCGCGAGCGCGATGCGATCGG
>CAIOHM010000433.1 GCA_903858055.1 uncultured delta proteobacterium | reverse complement strand
GGGCGCGTCGAGGGGCGCGTCGAGGGGCGCGTCGAAGAGGCCGCAAACGCGGTCTTCCGGGTGCTGGCGACTCGGAAGCTGCCCGTGAGCGACGCCCTGCGCGCGCGTGTGCTCGCCTGCTCGAACCTCGAGGACCTTGGGCGAATGCTCGACCGCGCGATCGAGGTCGCGAGCGCGGAGGACCTCTTCACGAACTGACCGCCCCGCGTCGCGCGCCGCCTCCCGAGGCGTGGTAGCCTTCGCTTGTGACCGCTCGGAAACCGTCGCCCGCCCGCGCAGCCGCGCCCGCGCTCCCCGAAGAGAAAATCTCCGCCACGCTCGCGCGCTTCGTCGAGCCCGTGCTCCAAGGCCTTGGCGGCGCGCCCAGCGAGGGCGCTCTCCGTGAGCTCTTCGCGCTCGCCGTCGCCGTGTGGAACGCCCACGTCCTCGCCATGCCGGCCTGGGGCGATCCTTCCGCGCTCGAGCGCGTGCGCGAGCACCTCCGTGGCCCGGAGGCGCCCTTGCATCATGCACACGTCTTCACGGTGCTGAGCAACCGCCGCGTGGAGCTCTTCGCCGGAGATCCGCGCTTCGTGCGCGAGTGGGAGCTCACGCTCGCGCCGGGCCAGCCGTTCGGGCTCCGGTGCAAGGCGGCGATCCCCCAGCCGCGCGTCGGAAAAGCCTCGCGTTGAGGGCACTTGCGCCCGCTCACGCCCGCGCGCACCATGGGCCCATGCGCAGGTTCGTGGTCCCCGCCGTCGTCGCCACCTTCTCGTCCTTCGTCGCCCTCGCCTGCTCGTCGAGCCCCGAGCCCACGGCAACGGCCGCGAGCGACGCCGGCGTCCTCACCGACGCCGCCCCCTCGCTCACCTACCGCACGCACATCGCCCCCATGATGGAGCAGCGCTGCGCCGGCTGTCACTTCGAGGGCGGCAGCGCGCCCTTCGCCCTCACGACCTACGCAAAGGTGAGCGAGCTCGCCGCCACGCTCGAAGCCAGCATGATCGCGCGCCGCATGCCCCCGTGGCTCCCCTCCCCCGAGTGCCACCCGCTCGAGGGCTCGCGCCGCATGCCGCAAGAGGAGATCGATCGCTTCGCGGCCTGGGTCGCGGCAGGCAAGCCCGAGGGCACCGGCGAGATCGTGCGCGCTCCCGCCGTGAGCGCCACGCGCGTGTTCACGCCCTCCGTGACCGGCGTCATCCCCTCCGCCTACGTCTCGCCCGAGGTCGACGACGACTACCGCTGCTTCGTGCTGCCGCCCGAGTTCCCGGCCACGGTCTACGCCACCGGCCTCGACGTGAAGCCCGGCTCCGCGCGCGTGCATCACGTGCTCGTCTACGCCCTGAACGGCGAGGCGCTCACGAAGGCGCAGGCCGAAGAGGGCAAAGACGGCAAGCCCGGCTACACGTGCTTCTCCGGCGTGGTGCCCGGCCTCGACCCCACGCAAACGCGCAACGTAAGCGCCGCGCTCCCGCCTCTGCTCGGCGGCTGGGTCCCGGGCTCGGTGCCGCAGCTTCGCCCCGAAGGCGTAGGCCAGCGCGTGAAGGCCGGCAGCCGCTTGGTCGTGCAAATGCACTACTCGGCCATCGGCGGTCGCCCCGCACCCGACGCCACGCGCATCGAGCTCGAGACCACCACGCGCGAGCCCGCGCAGCTCGTCGACGTGAAGCCGATCGTGAACCTCGACATCCCCACGCCCGCCGGCGAGGTGAAGACACACGAGGTATCGTTCCGGTACTACAACACGAAGCCCCGAAACATTTTTGGGCTTACGCCGCACATGCACCTGCTCGGCACGAGCATTCGCGCGGACCGTGTGAGCGCGAGCGGCGCCGAGAGCTGCGTGGTCGATCTGCCCCACTGGGACTTCCATTGGCAGCAGGCCTACGCCACGCCAAGCAACGCACCGATCACGCTCCAAAACGGTGACAGCCTCCGCCTGCGCTGCACCTACGACAACACCGCGGCGCACCAGCCCGTCGTCGGTGGCCAACCGCTCACGCCGATCGACGTGAAGTGGGGCGAAGGCACGCGCGACGAAATGTGCCTCCTCTACACGGCCACGGTGCAGCCCTTCACGAGCGAGCACCCCAAGGCCTGCGACCCCGCGCGCGCCTGCGCGGCCACGAAGCCCTACGCGCTCGAGACCCTCTTCGGCTGCGAGAGCCAAGAAGCCGAGTGCACCGTGTGCGAGCTCAACGCCGCCGTCGCATGCGCAGGCCCGCCGTGCGCGGCGAAGCTGCTCCCCATGCAGAACTGCCTCCGCAGCTGCGCCGTCTCGGCCACGCTCGTGGGCTCGAACATGGGCTTGTGCCTGCGCGAGCGCTGCGGCACCGAGTACGACGCCGCGAAGAGCTGCGTCGACGCCCAGTGGGGCTCCACGAGCTGCGTGACCGAGCTCGCCAAGTGCGGCCTCTGAACGCGCGCTCCCACGGGCGGTGACCAGGGTCGCTTCGCAACAGGGTCGTGGGCCGTCTTTCGCCAAGAGGGCCGAACAAAACCGAACCGCGCTGCACGACGTTACGCAAGCACTCCTGGGCGCGAGGCCGGATGCCTCGTCATTCTACGCAGAGGGCCGAGCAACGACGGCGGGCGAAGCGGAGCGGAAGAGCAGCGACAGGAGGGTTTGTGAGGACCTCGATGCTGCTACGCTGCAAAGGAATGGCCAGCGACACGAACGCCGAGGCACGAAAGGCACAGATCGACGCGATCCGAGGCCTCGGCGTGGAGGAACGCGTCCGACTCGCTCTGACCATGAGCGAGGAGGCCCGGGAGCTCGCGATCGAAGGTGCGATGCGACGCGCGCCAAACCTCACGCGCGAGCAGGCCAAGCGCGATGTGTTCGCACGCATGTGGGGCGCCGATCTCTTCGCGAAGGTCGAGGCGTACCTCGCGGAGACGCCGTGAGCGCGACGAGCGCGGCGT
>CAIOHM010000432.1 GCA_903858055.1 uncultured delta proteobacterium | reverse complement strand
TCACGGAAGGAGCCGCACGTCGCGCCGATCTCGGTCGCCAGCTCGCCCTCGCGCACGATCGCCTGGTGCAAGCGACTCGCGCGACCGCCGGCGAGCACCTCGATGAGGAGGCTCATCGCCGCGTGATCGGCGTCGCCGAGGGCAGGGCCGTGGTACGCGAGCTGGACGCGCTCGGAGGAAGTGGGCTTGCGCGCTTCGAGGCGGCGCGGGGTGGTCTGCGGCGGTTCGGGCTCGAGGTCCTCCGCGGGCAGGGTCGAGGCCGTGAGGTGCCCGTGGGTCTCACGCACGAGCGCCAGGGCCTTTGCCGGCTCGATCGCGCCCACGAGCACGAGGGTGCAGGCGTTGGGTGCGTAATACGTCGTATAGAAGCGCTCGCAATCTTCCGGCGTGAAGGCGAGGATGTCCTCCATCGAGCCGATCGTGGGGATGCGGTACGCGTGCTTCGAGAAGGCGAGCTCCCACAGGCGCTCCGAGGCCCAGCCATCGAGATCGTCTTCGACGCGCATGCGGCGCTCGTTGGCGACGACCTCTTTTTCGCTCGCGACCTGAGGCTCACGGAGCACGAGGTTCGCCATGCGCTCGGCCTCGAGCGTGAGCGCCAGGCGCACGCGGTCGGCAGGCACGGTCTCGTGGTAGAAGGTCCAATCGCACCAGGTCGCCGCGTTGGTCTCGGCGCCGGCGTCCTCGAGCTTGCGGTCGAAGGCCCCGGGGCGGAGGCTCTTGGTCTCGCCGAACATGAGGTGCTCGAAGAGGTGGCAAATGCCGGTCTTCCCGGGCTTTTCGCAGCGCGAGCCGACCTTGAACCAGCTGTGCACCGCCACCACCGGTGCGGCATGATCTTCGAGGACGAGCACCGTGAGGCCGTTCGAGAAGACCCCGCGCACGAGGCTCTCGGTGCCGAACGCCTCGACGGTCACGGCGACGAGGTGCGCGCGACCCTCGGAGTGGGTGTAGAGTGCATCGAGGCGCTTGCGTTGCGCCGCGGTGAAGGCTCCCATCAAGAGTCGACCTTGAGGATCGCCAAGAACGCCTGCTGCGGGATCTCCACGGAGCCGACCTGCTTCATGCGCTTCTTGCCCTCTTTCTGCTTCTCGAGGAGCTTGCGCTTGCGGCTGATGTCGCCGCCGTAGCACTTCGCGGTGACGTCCTTGCGCATCGCTCGCACGGTCTCGCGCGCGATGATCTTGCTGCCGATGGCCGCCTGGATCGCGACCTCGTACTGCTGCCGCGGCACGAACTCCTTGAGCTTCTCGGCGAGCGCGCGGCCTTTGTGATGGGCCTTCTCGCGGTGCACGATGATCGAGAGCGCGTCGAGCGGGTCGCCGTTGACGAGCATGTCGACCTTCACGAGGTCACTCGCCTTGTAGCCGATGACCTCGTAGTCCATCGAGGCGTAGCCGCGCGTGACGCTCTTCAGGCGATCGCGGAAGTCGAGGATGATCTCGTTGAACGGGAGCTCGTACGTCACGACCACGCGATCGTTCGTGAGGTACTTCATGTCGATCTGCACGCCGCGACGCTCTTGGCAGATCGTGAGCACGGCGCCGACGTGCTCCGGCGGCACGTGGACCGAGAGCTTGACGATGGGCTCCTCGATGACCTCGATGTTCTGCGGTGGCGGGAGGCGAGCCGGGTTCTCCACGCGCAGGTGCTCGCCGCTCGTCGTGTGGACGTCGTAGACGACGCTCGGCGCCGTGGTGATGAGGTCGAGGTCGAACTCGCGCTCGAGGCGCTCCTGGATGATCTCCATGTGCAGGAGGCCGAGGAAGCCGCAGCGGTAGCCGAAGCCGAGCGCCTCCGAGGAGTCGGGCTCGAAGCTCAGCGCGGCGTCGTTCATGTGCAGCTTCTCGAGCGCGTCGCGGAGGGCAGGGTATTCGCTGCTCTCGGTCGGGAAGATGCCGGCGAAGACCATGGGCTTCACGTCTTTGAAGCCGGGCAGGGCCACCGTGGCGGGCTTGGCTGCGAGCGTGACCGTGTCGCCGACCTTCGTGTCGTGCACGGACTTGATGTTGCCGGCGATGAAGCCGACCTCACCGACGCCGAGCTCGTCGAGCGCCTGCGCGAAGGGGCGAAAGGTGCCGAGCTCCGTCACCTCGTAGTCGGTCTGCGTGGCCATGAAACGCACCTTGTCGCCGCGCTTCAGCTTGCCGTCGACGACGCGCACGAGGACCATCGCGCCGCGGTAGGGATCGTACCAGCTGTCGAAGATGAGGGCGCGCAGCGGGCCGCTCGGATCGCCCTTCGGCGGTGGAACCTTGTGCACGATCTGCTCGAGGATCGCGGGCACGCCGACGCCGGTCTTGCCGGAGCACGAGACCGAGTCGCTGCAATCGAGCCCGATGATTTCCTCGATCTGCTGGCGCGTGCCTTCGACGTCGCTCGAGGGCAAGTCGACCTTGTTCAAGACCGGAATGATCTCGAGGCCTTGCTCGACGGCAAGGTAGACGTTCGCCAGGGTCTGCGCTTCGACGCCTTGCGTGGAGTCGACCACGAGGATCGCGCCCTCGCAGGCGCTCAGCGAACGCGAGACCTCGTAGTTGAAGTCGACGTGCCCCGGCGTGTCGATGAGGTTCAGCTGGTAGACCTGGCCGTCGGCGGCCTTGTAGTTGAGGCGAACCGTCTGGGCCTTGATGGTGATGCCGCGCTCGCGCTCGATGTCCATCTTGTCGAGGAACTGCTCGCGGGACTCGCGCTCGCTGACCGCGCCGGTGACCTCGAGGAAGCGATCGGCGAGCGTGCTCTTGCCGTGGTCGATGTGCGCGATGATGCTGAAATTACGAATGCGGGACGGGTCGGCAGGCATCGGGCGTGCGTTCCTGGGAGCAAAGAGATGGGGAGCGTGCTGCTAGCAGCATCGCACGCAGACCGCAGGGCCTTCGTCGCTCAGCGGTCTTTCTCGTCGCTCGGGGCTTGCGGCGGCACGGTCACGCCGAGCGGAAGTTGGCCGGGGAGCGAACTCGCGTAGCGCTCGAGCACGAGGTCGATGCCCTCGCGGATGTAGACCGCGACGGGCACCTTCGTACGTGCATGGAGCTGCCGGAGCAGCTCGTTCTGCTCGGCGGTCACGTAGATGGTGGTCGAGATCTTCTTGCGGGACATGGGGTTTGGTCGCCTACTCGGGTATTCGGAGTCGTCCTCGCGAGAGAAGGCAAGCGAAAGCGAGTGACCATACCCTACGCGACCATATGTGACCGTGCAAGGCGGGGGATCCCGATTCTCGCCGGCTGCGCAAACGCATGTTTTCCGCAATTTCCGCCACGACCGTTGCGTCGAAACCCGAGAAAGCGTTAAACTCCGCGCGCAATGGGCCTCCGTTCTGCTCGTTTTTTCCTCCCGTGGGCGCTCGTTTGCGTCCCTCTCGCGGCGTGCTTCGAGCCCGAGACCCCCGTGAACACGCAAGCCGCGGGGCCGGCGGCTCCCGTGCGGAACTTCCGCATCGAGCACGAGCGCTGCGACGCGAGCGTCGGTGACGTTCAGGCCGTCGACCTCGACGGCGACGGCGTGGCCGACGTGCAAGAGGTCCGCAAAGACGGCGCGCTCGTGTGCCGGTCGAGCGACCTCAACCTCGACGGGCGCCCCGACGTGTTCGAGTACTTCGAGGGCGCGAAGCTGCGTCGCCGCGAGACGAACCTCGTCGACGCCTCGTTCATCACGGTGGCCGAGACCTTCGAAGGCGGCCGCCTCACGCTCGCCGAGTACGACACGCGCAACGCACGTCGCATCGACACCTGGGACCACTACACGGCCGCGGGCAAGATCGACGCGCGCGAGCGCGACACGAACGGCGATGGCCAGGTGGACGAGTGGTGGAGCTTCGGTGCCGAGGGCCAAGTCACCGTGCGCATCGACGTGAACGCGGACGGCGAACCCGACGAGGTCCGTCGCCCCGAGGGAGGCCGCTGATGTTCCTGCGTTCCACGCTCTCCATGCTCCTCGTTGCGGGCTTCGCGCTCGCGCAAGAGCCCTCCGTCGCGGCGGTCCCCGCCGTTCCCGCGGAAGCGACCACGGCCGCCCCCGCTCCTCCCGTCCCTGCCGCGGCGGTGGTCCAGAGCGCCACGGTCGTCGCGAAGGCCGCCGACGGTGCGGCCTCGCCCGCCCGCCCGAGCGCGGCGACGAACCCGCCCATCAAGCCCGGTGCGAGCCGCTGCACGGAAGCGGGCCAGCCCGGCCTCGTCGTCGAGGCGAACACGTCGAACGGCGAGACCTTCGCCGCCGTGCGCCGTGTGCTGCGCATCACCGCCGACAAGCGCACGCTCGTGTGCCGCGAGTTCGACCGCAACCACGACGGTCGCTACGACTCCGTGCGCCACTACGACCCGAAGGGCGAGCCGACGTTCGAAGAGATCGACACGGATCACGACGGCCGCATCGACCTGTGGCTCTTCTTCCAGAATGGGAAGGTCGGCGAGGAGCAGCGCGACACGAACCTCGACGGCGAGCCTGACGAGACGATCACGTTCAACGACCTCGGCCAAATCAGCCGCGTGCGCCGTGACCGCAACTTCGATGGCAAGATCGACGAGTGGGAAATCTACACGAACGGCACGCTCGAGCGCCGAGGCCTCGACGACGCGTTCGAAGGCCGCGTGACCCGCTGGGACCGCGACGCCGAGCTCGTGCCGCCCGAGCCCGCGGCGCCCGAGGAGAAGAAGGAGGAGCCGAAGGAAGAGCCTCCTGCGTCGAAGAAGAAGGGCCAAGCCAAGGCGAAGCCCAAGGCGAAGAAGTAACGCCGCGCTTCGATCGGAAAAACGAGAGGGCCCGCACCCTGTGCGAGCCCTTTTTCGTGCCTTTTCCCCGCGCGCCTCGGCGTGCTCAGGGTGCCGACGTGCCCTCGCGGCCGTACACGTCTTCGAGGCGCACCACGTCGTCGAGATCGGGCGTCGAGACCTCGCACACGTCCACGTCGGTCACGGCGATCATGCGGTGGATGGTGCGCGGCACGCAGTGGAAGGAGTCGCCCGCGTTCATCACGAGCACCTGACGGTCGCCGTCGGGGCCGATCTCGAGGTTCATCGTGCCCGACTGCACGAGGAAGGTTTCTTCTTTACGTTCGTGGTATTGGCGAGACAGACGCTGGCCGGCCGCGATGTGGAGCACCTTGCCGACGTAGCGATCCGTATGGGCCCAGATAAGCTCGTATCCCCAAGGTTTCTCCACGCGTTTCATCGAAGTCTCCTGCTCGGGCTCATGCCATGGCTCAAGAACGTTTGCAAAAAATTCTGGCCCGTGCGGGCGTCGCGTCACGCCGTGCTGCGGAGGAGATCGTCCTCGCGGGGCGCGTGCGCGTGAACGGCAAGGTCGTCGACGTGCTCGGCGCCACCGCGAACCCGATGGACGACAAGATCGAGCTCGACGGTCGGCGCATCCTCGCCGAGACCGCGACCTACATCGTCTTTCACAAGCCGCGCGGCATCGTCACGACCCTGAGCGACCCCGAAGGTCGTCCGACCGTCGCGGACTACATGAAGGACCTCCCGGCGCGCGTTTACCCGGTGGGGCGCCTCGACTTCGCGACGAGCGGCGTGCTCCTCCTCACGAACGACGGCGACTTCTCGAACGGCCTCCTCCACCCGAAGAAGGCGGTCGCCAAGACCTACGTGGTGAAGGTCCAAGGCGTAATGGACGACGCGGACATCGACCGCTGGCGCAAGGGCGTGAAGCTCGAAGACGGCACCGTCACGCGCCCTGCCGAGATGATGGTGTTGCGCCACGAGGCGGACAAGACCTGGTTCGAGCTCACGATTCACGAGGGCAAGAACCAGCAAATCCGCCGCATGGGCGAGGCCACGGGCTTCCGCGTCATGCGCCTCGCGCGCGTCGCGTTCGCGGGCATCTCCGCGGAGGGTCTACGCCCGGGCATGTGGCGTCTCCTCACGCGCGAAGAGCTGCAGGCGATGAAGAAGGAGATCGGCGTTCCGAAGCGCATTCCTTCGAGCGAGGCGCTCTCGCGCATGGCGGTGAAGGCGAACACGGTGAAGGTCGCGAAGGCCTTCGAGCGTGGCGCTTCGGTCGAGGGCGGCGACAACGAGCCGCATCGCCGTCGCGGTCCGGAGAAGCCGCAGTTCCGCGACGAGCCGCGCGAAGAGCGTGCTCCCCGCGCGCGCACGCCGCGAGCCGGCGCGAGGCCCGAGGGTCCCGCGGTCGAGCGCCGTGAGAAGCGGGCCCGCTTGCCGCGCGGTGAGCAGCCCACGGAAGCCCCACGCGGTGCCAAGGGTGCCCCGCGAGCGACGCCCGCGCGAGGACGCGATGACGCGTTCCCCGCGCCAAGCGCACCCAAGGGCAGGCGAGGAGCCGCGCGAACCGAGCGCGAGCGTCCCATCGAGAAGC
>CAIOHM010000431.1 GCA_903858055.1 uncultured delta proteobacterium | reverse complement strand
TCGCGAGGATTGAAAAGGCGGATGGGCGCGGGACCCATCCGCCATGGTGGTTTCGCGAGGATTGAAAAGGCGGATGGGCACGGGACCCATCCGCCATGGTGGTTTCGCGAGGATTGAAAAGGCGGACGGGCGCGGGACCCCTCCGCCATGGTGGTTTCGCGAGGATCGAAAAGGCGGATGCGCTCGGGACCCATCCGCCCACTCAACTCAGTGGAAGCAGAGCACGCCGCCGTCGAGGGGGCGGCCGCCGCTCGGCGTGAGCCACTTCGTGCTGTTCTGGACGCTGCGGTCGACACAGAAGGCGGTCGAACCGTCGCGCTGCGCGTCGGGTTGTTGCGAGGTCGTGGGCTCCACGACGCATTCGATTCCGTTCGCACCCTGGTTGACCGTCACGAGGCCGAACTTCCACATGTCGCCGTTGTTGCCGCCCGAGGTGACGAGCACCGGGAAGTTCTGGCCGCCAATCGGGTCGTAGCCCGCGGAGACCACGCGCTTGCCGTTGCAGTACACGTTCACGTGCGGCTTGGTGTTCGAGCCGCCGAAGAGCACCGTCGAGATCGCGTACTGCGAGCCGATGGGCGGGTTGTCGACGTTGATGTTCTCGGTGCCGCAGAAGCCCGAGGTCGCGTTGGGGTTCGCCTGCGAGGTCGTGCAGCTCACGTTGTCGCGGTCGAGGCGCGGGTTCTTGCAGGCGGTGCCCGTGGCGGCGCTGCCCCAACCGACGCAGTTGCTGGCCGGCGTGTCGCTCGCCCAGCGGGTCATCGAGCCCGACGACTTGCAGTTCGCGAAGTAGCAGTCTTGGCTCGAGCACTGGTCGGACCAGCCGAGCACGGGGCACTGCGCGCTGAAGCCGTCGACCTTGACCATGTGGAGGTCCACGTCGACCGAGCCCATGGTGTCCCAGCAGGCCTCGGCGCGGAGACCCGGCGCACGCACCTCGATCTTCGAGGAGCACTTGTAAGGGCGGCCCTGGACGGACACTTCCATGTCGAGGATGTAGTCGCCCGAGAGCGAGAACGCGGGGTAGACCACGTTCGTCGCGCCGTTCGTCGCGTTGAGCTCGCGGCCCTTCTCACGACCGCTCGAGCCGAGCGTCGAGACCACGGAGCCGGGCGGAGCCGCCGCGCCGCTGTTCGACGTGTAGAGCGCGAAGCTCGGGTTCGGCGCGATGTTGTCGCAGTCGCCGCCGCGGAGGGTCCACTTCCAGCCGGTCGCTTGCGGGAGCAGGTTGGGATCCGCGAGCCAGTCCTTCGCGTCGATCTTGAGCGGGAGGTTCGACGGGTTCGGGTACGGCGCGGTCTGGAACGGAGCCGTCGGGCACTGGACGAGGTCCGAGCCGCAGCTGCAGTCGACGCCCGCCGGGTTCTGCTCGTCACCGTCGCAGTCGAAGTCGCCGCGCGCGCACTTGTCGGTGCCGAAGGGGGGCTGGGCACCGCGGCAGACGCCGCTCCACACCGGGAACTCGCCTTGCTGCACGCACGCGACCGAGCCCTTGGCGTTCTGCTCGCACCAGCCTACGGGCTTGCGCGTGACGTTGCTCGTCTGCGAAGGCGGCACGAGGTAGCAGTCCTTCGTGGTGCCGGGCGAGCCGCACGAGCAGCCCTCGTCGACGAGGCCGTCGCAGTCGTCGTCGAAGCCGTTGCCGGTCGCGCCGTTCGGGAGGTTCGGGTCCTGGTTGAGGCCGTCGCACTCGTTGTTCGTGGCGGCGCGGCACACGCGGCGGAGCGGGCCGGGGCCCTTCGGCGTGGTCGTGCAGCCGAAGCCCGCGTCGATGTCCGCGTCGTTCACGATGCCGCCGCCGTCGATGATTCCCGCATCGAGGGGGTCCACCGGTGCGGCGTCGCCGCCGCCGTCCGTGCGGCCTGGGTCCGGAATGGGGCCGATGTCGGTCCCGCTGTCGGCCTTCGTGAGGCCGCTGCCATCGCTGGAGCCGCAGCCGAGCGGGAGGAACATGGCGCCGCCGAGAGAGACGAGCGCGAGCGCGCCGAGCTGGCGCACGAAGAGACGTGTCATCATCGAGTCAACCCCGTGGTTGGAACGAGGCGAGGGTAGCACGCACGCGCTTCACGCACGCAGCGAGCGTGGAAAAAAACCAACGCAGCGGCGCGCGTCTCGCTTTTTTCGCGGCAAATGAAAAAAGGCCCCGCTCCGGAGAGCGAGGCCTTCGAGGACTTCCGAATCAGAAGTCGTGGTTGTGGCCGTGGTGGCTGTGGCCGCCGGCAGCCTTTTCGTCCTTCGGACGCTCGGCCACGAGGCACTCGGTCGTGAGCATGAGGCCCGAGACCGAAGCCGCGTTCTGGAGGGCCGTGCGGACGACCTTCACCGGGTCGATGACACCCATGCCGAGGAGGTTGCCGTAGGTGTCCGACGCGGCGTTGTAGCCGAAGTCGCCGGAGCCTTCCTTGACCTTGTTCACGACGATGGAGCCTTCGAGGCCCGCGTTCGCCACGATCTGGCGGAGCGGTTCCTCGATCGAGCGGCGGATGATCTGGACGCCGAAGCGCTGCTCTTCGTTGACCTGGATCGCGTCGAGGGCTGCCTGCGCGCGGATGAGCGCGACGCCGCCGCCGGGGACGATGCCTTCTTCGACGGCCGCGCGGGTCGCGTGGAGGGCGTCTTCGACGCGGGCCTTCTTCTCCTTCATCTCGGTCTCGGTGGCTGCGCCGACCTTGACGACCGCGACGCCGCCCGCGAGCTTCGCGAGGCGCTCGGGGAGCTTCTCGCGATCGTAATCGCTCGTGGTGTTCTCGATCTGGGCGCGGATCTCGGCGATGCGGCCCTGGATCTGGTTCTTGTCACCGGCGCCGTCGACGAGGGTCGTGTTGTCCTTGTCGAGCGTGATGCGCTTCGCGCGACCGAGGTCCGAGAGCGTGACGTTCTCGAGCTTGAGGCCGAGCTCTTCCGCGATGACCTGGCCGCCCGTGAGGATGGCGATGTCCTTGAGCATCTCCTTGCGGCGGTCGCCGAAGCCCGGGGCCTTGACGGCGGCGCACTGGAGCGTGCCGCGGAGCTTGTTGACGACGAGCGTCGCGAGCGCCTCGCCCTCGACGTCTTCCGCGATGATCATGAGCGGGCGCTGCTGACGCGCGATCGCTTCGAGGACCGGGAGGAGGTCCTTCATGTTCGCGATCTTCTTCTCGCTGATGAGGATGTACGGGTCCTCGAGGTTGCCGACCATGCGCTCCGGGTCGGTCACGAAGTACGGGCTGAGGTAGCCGCGATCGAATTGCATGCCTTCGACGACGTCGAGGATGGTCTCGGCGGTCTTCGACTCTTCGACCGTGATGACGCCTTCCTTGCCGACCTTGTCCATCGCCTCGGCGAGCTTCTGACCGATCTCCTTGTCGCCGTTGGCGCTGATCGTGCCGACCTGCTCGATCTCGGTCTTGTCCTTGGTCTGCTTCGCCATCTTCTTGAGCGTGTCGACGAGGACCTCGACCGCCTTGTCGATGCCGCGCTTGATCTCCATCGGGTTGTGGCCCGCCGCGACGAGCTTGGAGCCCTCGCGGTAGATCGCCTGCGCGAGCACGGTGGCGGTGGTGGTGCCGTCGCCGGCGACGTCGCTGGTCTTCGAGGCGACCTCGCGGACCATCTGCGCGCCCATGTTCTCGAACTTGTTCTCGAGCTCGATCTCCTTGGCGACGGTGAC
>CAIOHM010000430.1 GCA_903858055.1 uncultured delta proteobacterium | reverse complement strand
GAACACCTCGCCGTGCTGGTACGGCGACATCGTGCCCGGATCGACGTTGATGTACGGATCGAGCTTCATCATCGTGACGCGGAGGCCACGCGCCTCGAGCAGCGCCGCCACCGAGGCCGCGGAGAGGCCCTTACCAATGGACGAAACAACACCGCCCGTGACGAAGACGAACTTCGTTTGCTTCCGGCTCATCGCGACGATCCTTCTCTGACCCGGCGCGAAGAATCGAAGTCGGGTCGGGGCGCGCATAGCACAGGGCCCGACCGGCACCAGGGGTCATGCCACGCGCGGACCCGGCAAACGTGACGCGTTGCGCCGAAGCCCTGCAAATCGCCTCTGCAAATGACCGTCGACGAGTGCCCCGCTTGCGATTAGCTCCGCCTTCATGAGTTCCGCGAAGCTGGGCATCCTGGGGTACGATCACTTCCACTTCTGTGTCGAAGACCTCGATCGTTCGACCGCGTTCTACACGCAGAAGCTCGGCTTCACCGAGGTCGCCAAGGCTCGCGAAGACTTCGTGGAGCGCTCGGGTCAGCGCTCGAAGATCTTCGGCGCCGGCGACGTGCGCGTCTGCGTCTCGACGAAGGTCACGGAGAAGAGCAAGGCCGCGCGCTACCTGAAGCGCCACCCGGCGGGCATCATGTCGCTCGGCTTCCGCGTCGAGAACCTCGACCAGACGATGGAGTTCCTCGACCGCCGCGGCGGCACGTTCTTGCATGACCCGGTCGAGGCGTACGACGATCGCGGCGGCCACTACCGCTCGGTCGAAATCGCCACGCCCCTCGGTGACCTCGCGTTCCGCTTCGTCGAGAAGACCAACTACCGCGACTTCGCGCCCGGCTTCGAGGACGTGGGCCCTGGCAACGAGGGCTTCGTACCGAACGAGTTCGGCATCTCGTCGATCGACCACATCACGTCGAACGGCTACACGATGCAGCCGATCATCGCCTGGTACAAAGACGTGCTCGGCTTCGAGCCGTTCTGGGAGATCAGCTTCCACACGAAAGACGTCGCCGCGGAGCGAGCGAGCGGGTCGGGCCTCCGCTCGATCGTCATGTGGGACCCGCACTCGGGCGTGAAGTTCGCCACGAACGAGCCGCTGCGTCCGTTCTACCGCGACTCGCAGATCGCCAAGTTCGTCGACGACAACTGCGGCGCTGGCGTGCAGCACATCGCCTTCGCCGTGCCGAACATCCTCTCGACCGTCGAGACCCTCGCCGGCCGCGGCGTGGAGTTCCTGAACACGCCGAAGTCCTATTACGAGGACCTCCCAGGCCGCCTCGCGAAGCTCGGCATCACCAACGTGCGCGAGGAGCTCGCGGAGCTCGAGCGCCTGCAGGTCTTGGTCGACGGCGCGAACGATCGCTACATGCTGCAGATCTTCCTCCGTGAGGCCGCGACGCTCTACGGCGACCACCGCGCGGGCCCCTTCTTTTACGAGATCATCCAGCGCGCCGGCGACCCGGGCTTTGGCTACGGGAACTTCCGCGCCCTCTTCGAGAGCATCGAGCGCGCGCAGCGGAACGAAAAGCCCAAGCCCGCGACCTGAGAAGGCCCGCACGACCATGATCGATCGTCAGTCTGCCGGGGTCTTCCCCGAGAAGCCCCACACCGTCTTCCGCGCGCCGGACGGCTCCATCGTGTACGAGGAGATGTTCACGCGCGACGGCTTCGCAGGTTGCTTCAGCTACCTGTACCACCGCTACCCGACGACCGATCACCTCGACGTCTTCGCCTCGAAGCGCGGCTGGAGCGAGCCCACGCCGAGCGAGGCCGGCAACCACCCGCTGCTCCGTCGCCTCTTCGACAGCAACGCGGTGACGCCGGGCGGCGCGTTCCTCGAGGCGCGCGTGGCGATTCTCACGAACAGCGACGTGAACGTGCTCCTCGTGCGCCCCACGCAGAGCGACGACGTCTACTTCGCGAACGGCGACGGCGACGAGCTCTGGTACGTGCACGAGGGCTCTGCGCGCCTCGAGAGCGTCTGCGGCTGGCTCGACGTCGTCGCGGGCGATTACGTGTGGGTGCCGAAGGGCATGACGCACCGCTGGCACCTCGCAGGCTCGGAGCTCCGTGCGCTGGTCTTCGAGTTCACGGGCGGCGTACACGTGCCCACGCAGTTCCGAAACGGGTGCGGTCAGCTCGTGATGGATGCACCCTACACGCACCGCGATTTCAAGCGCCCGCAGGGCCCGGTACACACCTTCGAGAGCGAGCTCGCGGGTCCGCACACGATCGTCGCGAAGAAGCGCGGCAAGTTCACCGAGAGCGTGATGGCCCGCTCCCCCATGGACGTCGTCGGCTGGGACGGCTTCGTCTACCCGTGGGCGTTCCCGATCGAAAAGTACCAGCCCAAGACCGGGCTCGTGCACTTGCCGCCGACCATTCACGGGACCTTCGCCGCGAAGGGCGCGCTCGTGTGCTCCTTCGTGCCGCGCGTGCTCGACTTCCACCCGCAAGCGATCCCCTGCCCCTACCCGCACTCCTCCGTCGACTGCGACGAGATCATCCTCTACCTCCGCGGCAACTTCACGAGCCGCCGCGGTGTCGGGCCGGGCGCCATCTCGTTCCACCCCGCGGGCACGCCCCATGCGCCGCACCCCGGCGCCTACGAGGCGAGCATTGGGCACACGCGCAGCGACGAGCTCGCGGTCATGATGGACACCGAGAAGCCTCTCCTCGTGACCGAGCAAGCGATGGCCCTCGAGAGCGCGGGCTACCACGACTCGTGGAAGCGGCCGCTCGCCTGAACCTTTCCTCGCGATCCCAAACCTGATTGAAGGAGCTGACCATGCGCACCACGTTCGCCGCCTCCGCCCTCGCCTTGCTCTTCGTGGCTCCGGCCGCGTCGGCGCAGTCCTACGCTCCTGGCGCGAAGCCCGCGGTCGACGACGAGCCCGCTTACGTGGAGGCTCCGGCGCGCAGCGGTTACGGCTACGCGCCGCGCTCGAACGACCACACGGGCCTCATGCTCCGCCTCGCGATCGGCATCGGTGCGGGCGCCATCGCGCAGGAGCAGGGCAGCGTCGAGACCACGTACCGCGGCGGTGCAGGCCTCACGTCGGTCGCGATCGGCGGCGCGGTCTCGCCAAACTTTGCCCTGGGCGCCGACTTCTTCGGCTTCGGCCTCACCGACCCGGAGGTCTACATCGACGGCGAGCGCGTCGGCTACGCGGGCGCGAACACCCAGTACCGCATGAACGCGGTCGGCCTAAACGGCACGTACTACGTGATGCCTGCGAACGTGTACCTCTCGGGTTCCATCGGCCTCGGCATGAACACCGTCACCCGCTACTCGGGCTACGCGAACCGCTACACCACGGAGCGCAGCACCTCCGATGCCGGTCTCGCGCTCGCGGCCATGGTCGGCAAAGAGTGGAAGGTCTCGCGCGAGTGGGGCCTCGGCGTCGCCGGCCAGTTCATGTTGGCGGGGTCGAAAGACAGCGCGGGTTCGAACACCTCCTACGGCAACGCCGCGTTTGGCGTGCTCTTCAGCGCCACCTACTTCTGATGCCTTGGGCTTGGTCGCTCCTGCGCGGCACGCGCGTGCTCGCGCGCGCCGCCGCCGACGGCTCCCTCGTGAAGGAGCCCGATGGCCGCGTGGAGATTCGCTACGGCCTCGGGCACCCGAAGGCCTACCGCGCCGCCGCGCGCAACCTCGAACCGGTGAGCGAGCCGCTCGTCGCCGACGCGGCGTTCGGCGACGTGGAGCCGGTCGAGCCAAAGCCGCGGGCTTCTGCGAAGAGCTCCGGGAAGCCGCAGGTTAGCCCCGAAACGTACGACGGCTGGATCGCGTATACCGACGGAGCCTGCTCGGGAAACCCCGGCCCGGCCGGGAGCGGCGTCGTGCTCGTGGCTCCGGGCGGGGCCACGATGGCCGAGGGCTACGAGTACCTTGGCACCTCCACGAACAACGTGGGCGAGCTCACGGCCATCTTGCGCGCGGTCGAGTGGGCTCCGGCCGCCGGGCCACTCCTCGTCTACACCGACAGCCAATACGCGATCGGCGTCTTGCAGAAGGGGTGGAAGGCCAAGGCGAACCCGGAGCTCATCGCGCACACGAAGCGGCTCATCGCCTCGCGCGGCCAGGTGCGCCTCGAGTACGTGCGCGGCCACGCCGGCCACGCGCTCAACGAGAAGGCCGACGAGCTCGCGCGCAAAGCCGTGAGTCTTCGAGCCTCGAAGCGGGCCGAGCTCTCCGAGGGCTGAGCGCGTCGTCAGACGCTCGGCGGCGCTTCGACCGCCACCACGCGCTCGAGGCGCAGCACGTGGCGCCCGCGCGTCGCGGTGTCGTAGCCCTCGATCGCGAAGCCTTGCGCTTCGTCGCCGGTCACGGCCTTCACCTGCATGAGCATCTTCTGCTGCCCCTTGCCGGGTACCCGGTAGGTGACCTGCACGGGGGCTTCGCGCGCGATCGACTCCTTCGCGCGACCGACGAGCTCGAGCACCACCTTCGACGTACGCGGCCCGAGGCCCATGAGATCGCGGACCGCGTTCGGAGCCAGCGCTTCGGAGCAGCGGGAGAAGATGTGGCGGAGCGCGGCGACGTCGTCCGCGGCGCGGTGGGCTCGGACGCGCTCGAAGCCGAACTCTCCGCAAAGAGCCTCGAGCGAATGGCGCTCGAAGGCGAAGGCGCGCCGGCTCAGCACGAGCGTGTCCACCCAGCCGGGAATGCGCACGGGCTTGTCGCAGAAGAACAGCTCGCCCTCGAGGAACGCCACGTCCCAAGGCGCCGCATGGGCGACCACCACCGCGCCTTCGAGGATGCGCGTCACGTCGTCCGCGAGCGCGGAAAACTCCGGAGCCCCCTCGAGCGCCGCGGCGTCGAGGCCGTGCACGGTCGTGGGGATCTTCACGCCGGGTGGCGGCTTCACGAGGCTCTCGACGCGACCGACGACCTCTCCACCCTCGACACGCTCGAGGCAGAGCTCGATGACGCGATCCATGCCGAGCACGAGCCCGGTCATCTCGAGATCGACGAAGACGAGCGGTGCCTCGTGGACCGGGGCGTCCCACGGTTTGCCGGGCGGCGGAACGCGGGGTGCCAGCGGCGAACGCTTCATCGCCGTGGTCGTAGCGGACTTTGGCACGAACGGAAACGCCCTTATTTCCCGCGCGAAACCCTTGACCGAGCGGGCCGCGAGCCCCTTCTTTGGCGCCATGGTTCGTCGTCTCTGCTCCGCGCTCCCTGCTCTCCTCGTCGCCTGCGCGCCCAGCGCCTCGCCCGTGGCCCCCACGAACGTGGCTGCCGAGAACACGAACTAGCACCGTACGGGCACGGGCCCCACGGTCATCACGGGCACGGCCACGCCCATGGTCGTCGCCGAGGAGAACCGCAACCAGCTCCGCGTCGACGCGCAAGGCCGCCGGGTACCTAGCGGCGGCTACGCCGGGCACGGACTCGAGAGCGTGACCCCTGAGATCCTCGAGCGCTTCCCCGTGAAGGCGCTCGACGCGAAGGTCTCGCGCGCGCTGAGCCTACTCCAAGACGTGCGCAGCCCCGGCAGCCTCCACATGGCCAACGACGGCGCGAGCATGACCTTCACGTGGGCCGTCACGGGAAGCCCTCAGGCGTGGCGCCTCGACCGCGCAGCCACGGCGCCGCGTCAGCTCACGGGCGGCGAAGATCGCACCAGCGTCGTCGCGGAGAGCCCGGACGGCGCGCAGCTCGTGCTCGCGCGCGACCGCCGCGGTGAGGAGAACCCGGGGCTCTACACGCAACCGAAGAGCGGCGGCCCCCTCACGGTGATCTTCCACGAGCCGGGCATTCAGGCGCGCTTCGAGGGCTTCACGCCCGACGGCAAGGGCCTCTACTACAGCGCGAACGACAAGAAGAAAGACAGCTACGCGGTCTACCGCTTCGACCTCGCGAGCCGCACGCGCGAGACCGTGTTCGACGAGGACGGCCTCTGGAGCTTCGCGGACGTGCGCGACGACGGCGCCGTGCTCCTCGTGAAGAGCACGGGCTCGCTCTCGCGCGAGATCTACCTCCTCGACCCGACGACCAAGGCGAAGACGCCGCTCCTCGGCGTGGGCGAGAAGGAAGAGTACAACGTCGCCTTCGCGCCCGCGAAGGGCACGCTCTTCGTTCACACCAACGCCAAGAGCGACAAGCGGCGCGTCTATACGTGGAAAGACGGAGTCTATACGCAGGTCACACCCGAATCGCTCGGCGACCTCGACGGCTTCGTGATCGACCATGCGAAGAAGCGCCTCCTCGTGATGGAGAACGCCCAGGGCGCGGGCCGCGTGCACGCCTTCGACGCCGCGTCGCTCAAGCCGCTGGCGCTCCCCAAGCTCCCCGAGGGCGACACCTACAGCTGGGGACACCCCTCGCGCGACGGTCGTTTCGCTCCGCTCGCGGTCGACGACGGCCAGCACCCGCTGCGCCTCTTCGTCGTGGATTTCCAGGAGAAGAAGGTCGCCGAGTGGATGACGCCCTCGATGCCCGAGCTCGACCCGGCGCGCTTCGTTCGCGCGACCCTCGAGACCTACCCGGCCGCCGACGGCACCGCGATCCCCGCGTTCGTGCGTGTGCCCCCGGCCTGCGCGAACATCGCCTGCCCGGTGATCGTGCAATTTCACGGCGGGCCCGAGGGCCAAGCGCGCCCCGGCTTCAGCCCCGGCGCCCAGGCGTTCATGGAGGCGGGCTTCGTCCTCGTCGAGCCGAACGTGCGCGGAAGCGACGGCTACGGCAAGGCGTGGCTCAGCGCCGACGACGGACCGAAGCGCTTGAACGTCGTCGGGGACATCCGCGACGCCGGCGTATGGGCTCGCAAGCGCTTCGCCAAGAACGGCGTTGAGCCGAAGGTAGGCGTCTACGGCGGTTCCTACGGCGGCTACTCGACCCTCATGGCGATGACCATGTTCGCGGGCACGTACGACGTCGGCGTGGACGTGGTCGGCATCTCGAACCTCGTCACCTTCCTCGAGAACACCGCGCCCTATCGCCGCGCGCTGCGCATCAGCGAGTACGGCGACCCAGAGAAGGATCGCGCCGCCCTCGTCGAGCTCTCACCGACCACGCACATCGCGAAGGCGAAGGCGCCGCTGCTCGTGCTCCAGGGCGCCACGGACCCGCGCGTTCCCGTGGGTGAGGCCGTGCAAATTCACGAGGCGTTCGCGGGCCGAGGCATCCCTTCGGAGCTCATGATCTTCCCCGACGAAGGCCACGGCGCGCAGAAGAAAGAGAACCGCGTGAAGATGCTCGGTCACGCGCTCGCCTTCTTCCAGAAGCACCTGAAGTAGGAGGCTCTCCCAAGACCGCGAAGCGTGGCGGGCGCGCTACTTCGTCTTCGTGGGCGCCGGCGCGGGCGTCAT
>CAIOHM010000429.1 GCA_903858055.1 uncultured delta proteobacterium | reverse complement strand
CGTCGAGCCGCCATGGGCGCGCTGATTTGCACGATCGAACTCAACAAGACGGGCGGTACGACCGTCACCGTCAAGGACGAGGAAGGCAAGATCACGCAGACCCTCGTGATGGATGGGAAGAGCATCACCATCAAGGTGCTCAAGGAAGACGACAGCAAGTCGGCGACCATCACGATGGATCAGACGAAGATCGTCTCGACCGTGGCAGGCGACGAGACGAGCACGGTCACGCAGGTGCACGACACGCTCACGATGAAGGTGAAGAACTTCGTCGTCGACGCGGAGACCGTGAAGATGACCTCGAGCAAGACCACGGACCTCGAGGCCCAAGACGCGATGACCGTGAAGGCCACGAAGGCGCTCTCGGTGAGTACGGACGACGCCTTCACGCTCAAGAGCATGAAGGCCATGACGGTCGAGGCGACGGGCGCGATGGACATCGAGACGAAGCAAGCCTTCGGCCTGAAGGGCCTGAAGGTCGAAGCGAAGGCCGAGTCGGCGCTGACGCTCCAGACCCCCGGGAACTTCGAGCTGAAGGGCTCCGTCGTGAACATCACGGGAAGCGCCCGCGCCGCGATGGTCGGCCCGGTCGTGAACGTCGGTCAGACGGTCACGGTCCTCAAAGGGGCCGTCGTGCAGCTCGACGGCGCGCTCGTGAAGATCGGCTAACCCATGGACGATCGCGATCTCGAGGCCGTGTACCTGGAGGAGATGCAAGCGCTCGAGCGCTTCCGCATCGCCTACACGGGCACGCACCCCGGCGTGCCGCTCAACCGCGAGGACCCGGACGTCGCCCGCATGATCGAGGCGATGGCATTCTTCTCGGCTCGATCGCGGCGTGCCGCGAGCGCCCGCCTCGACGACGCGCTCTTGCGCCTCTTTCGGCCGACGTTCGAGGAGCTGCTTCGTCCCTTGCCGGCCACGTGCCTCGTCAAGGCCGTACCGAACGCGCGCCACGTCGAGACGACCGCGCTGCCGAGCGAGACCGACCTCGTGCTGCGGCAGCCTTCCCAAACGTCCCTCGCCGACGACAAGCTCTTTCGCTTCACGACGCTCCGGCCCATTCGCCTCCTGCCGGCGACGCTCGAGGGTGTCGACATGCTCAGGCGCGGTCCCCTCGGCACGCGCATCAGCCTCCGCTTCGAGTCGCGCTTCCCGCGCAACGAACGACTCGGGCGCATCGCCATCCACGTCAACCACCTCGGGGACTTCGCGGCTTCAGCGCAGATCGTCCACTCGATCGCGGCCAACATCCTCGGTGTCTCGGTCGTCGTCGACGAGCGCGCCACCTCGGAGACGGTCGGTGTACCCTGCACGTTCCGCATCGGCGCGCCCACCTTGGACGACGCGCGCGGGGAGCCTATCGCCAACGCCTTCGAGCGCGAGCGCCTCTTCTTCCGCCGCCCCGAGCAGGTGCACTACCTCGAGGTCGAAGTACCCGAGCGCATCGCCCACTGGCGCCGCTTCGCAATCTGCATCGACGTCGGCCCGAAGTGGCCATCGGCGCTCCGCCTCACGGCCGAGATGCTTCACTTGGGCGTCGTCGCTGCGGTCAACCGCGTGCGCGACTTCGCTGCCATGATCGACGAGGACGGCACGAAGCTCCGCCACAACGTGGCGCCCCAGTCGAGCCAGCTCGGCCTTCGCCCGCAGGCGATCCTCTCGGTGAATCGAATCACCAAAGACGGGTTCTCCCCGCTGGAGCACGGGTCGATTCGCGGCGCGCAAGGCGGCTGGGAGAGCAGCTCGAGCGGGTCGCTGAAGGACCGTCGCGTCTTCCTCGAGGTGGGTCTCCCGGGCGCGTTCGAGACCCCCGAACAGCTCGCTGCGGAGGCCATTTGGTTCCAGCCCGGGCTCGACGACGTCGAGAGCTACGAGCTCGAGCCCTCGCTCGCGTCACGCAACGTCGAGGGGGTTGGGTGGGAGGTCGTCTCGCCGCTCACGAAGGCCGTCGCGTCGCCCTTCGAGCGCGATCGCGAGAGTGTCCTTCGTCTCCTGGGCATGCGCCAACAGGACCAAATGCGCGTCGACGATCTCCGCTTCCTCCTCCGCGCCCTCGGCGCCGACACCGTGGCGGCCTTCGCGCCCTTCGTGCAGGGGCTCGCGAGCGTCACCACCGCCGCGAAGCCGTTCGCGCGCCATGCGAGCGGCCTCAAGCACGTGCTGACCATCGACTTCGAGGGCCTCGATTCGTCCGTCACGCCGTTCCTCGACACCTTCGGACAGTCGCTGACGCGCATTCTCCGCGCGTGGTCGGCGACCGAGGTCGTCGAAGTTCACCTTCAGCTCCGCAACCTCGAGCTTCGCCGCTCCTACACGCCGTAGTCTCCCCATGCCGACGCCCGCCAACCGACTCTGGTTCGTCATCGAGCGCGCTTTCGCGGCGATCGAGGCCGAGTGCCTACGTGCCTACGCCGCCGAGCTCGCCTTCGCCCGGCGCAGCCGCGACCCCTTCGACACGACCTCGCCGGAGCCGACCATCGAGCCGCGCTTCCAGGCCGCGGGCAAGCTCGCCGACGACGCCTCGCTCGGCACCGCGTACCCCGATGGCGCGGACTTCGTGGGCCTGCGGAGCGAGATTCGCAAGCAGCTGCTCGCGCTCCGCGCCTCCCTCGCCGATGTGCTCACGGAGCGAGAGGTGTACTTTGCACTCTTTCCCCTCGTCGTGTACGCCGACGAGCTCGTGCGCTCCGTCGCGCGCGCTCAGGTCACGCGCTGGGAGCCGCTCCAAGGTGAGCTTTACGACGTCACCGACGGCGGCGAGCTCTTCTTCACGTACATCGATCAGCTCCTCGTGAAGGCCGATACGCACCCGATCGTCTTCGAGGTGTTCTTCTTCTGCCTCAACGACGGCTTCAAGGGAATGTACGCGGGAAGCCCGCTCCGCCTCGAAGAGATCAAGGGGCGACTCCGCGGGCGCATCCCTCTGCGCGACGTAGTTCCGAACGCGATCGGGGAGCGCCCGGCCATCGAGCTCGCGGGCTCACCGTGGCGCTACTACGCCGCCGCAGGGTGCGCCGTCGCCGCGACGCTCCTCGCCCTCTGGTGGTCCTCGCCCACATGAGCAACATCGACGAAACCCTCGACCCCAAGCGCCTCAAGAGCCGCTGGGGAGCGCCCACACCCGAGGACGCTCGCCCCGCTTCGGCCGCGTTTGCCGAGGTCTCGGCGGCGAAGGACCCGGGAGCCACCGCGCGCGTCATCCTCAACGCGATCCGCCAGCGCGTGTCCCTCGAGATGCCCGAGCACGAGGCCGAGCTCGATGGCCTCATCGCGCGCGTCGAAGCGATCGTCAACGAGGTCGCCGGCGGGCCTCGCCTGGACGACGAAGGGCGCCCCGTCGATCTCTTCACCCACGCCCCGGGCTGCGAGCATGAGCGCGAGCCCGTCGTCCTCCCTACGCACCCCACGAGCGAGAAGGACGCCGCCCTGGTCGGCGAGCTCTTGGTCGCGATCGCCGACCTCGAAGACGTCGCCTCGGTGTTGCTTCGCCACGGATTCGCCCGATGAAATTCGCTCGCGCCCTCACCGTCTGCGGCCCGTTGATGGCCGGCCTCTGCGCCACGCTCGCCCAGGCCGCTCCTCAAGGCGCTCCACCGGCTGCCCCTGCTGCGCCCGCCTTGCCCGCGGCCCCGAGCTTGCCGAAAGCACCGGCGATGCCCAGCGCGCCCGCACTGCCCAAGGTGCCCTCGTTGCCGGCGATGCCCGGAGCGGGTGCGGCACCCGGGGCCGCGCCTGCAACGGAAGCACCCGTGGCGCCCGCTGCGGCACCGACGTTGCGCCCCGCCATCGACGGCGCGGGCACCTCGCTCAGCAGCGACTCCACCGAAGACGACGAAGACGCGCCGCGCTCCGACCTCGGCAAGCCCGACGAGAGCGGCCTCCCGAACACGTTGCCGCGCGGGCTTCGGCGCACCGCACGAGCCACCGTCGAGGAAGACACGGGGACCTCGGCCATGCTCGCCATCGAGGACATGAGCACGTCGCCGGTCTCGGGTGGCGTGAACCGTTCCGAGAGCGTGCGCACGATACCCGCGCTCGCGCTCGTGTTCACCCACACGATGCTGCGCGCACGCGGCTACACGAACCTCAGCGAGGTCCTCGACGACCTGCCGAGCACCGACGTTCAGCGCTCGTTTGGTCGCAACTACGCGCTCCCGTCGTTCCGCGGCGTTCGCTCGGGCGACGGCTCGGTGCCCTACGTCGTCGTCGTCGACGGCATGGTGATGAACGACGTCTTCTCGGGCGACGCGCAGCTCCTCGCGAGCGTGCCGATGTCGAACGTCGATCGCGTCGAGGTCACGCTCGGCCCATCGGCCGCGTACTTCGGGCAAAACGCGGCGCTCGCGGTCATCAACGTCACGACGCGCAACTACGACAAGCGGCAGTCCCTCGGCGACTACGGCGCGAGCCTCGACGCGCGCGTCTCCTACGGCGGGTCGGCGGCGAACCTGCCCTACCGCTCCCTCGCCACGAAGGTCGTCGACGCGACGGCGGCCTACGTAGGCCGCGAGTTCGTCTTCCGCGTCGCCGCGCGCATCGAGGCGGGTTACCTCGACCGGAGCGTGCGCGATCAGTACGCGTTCTTGAGCGACGCCGTCTACTCGGACGCT
Organism: uncultured delta proteobacterium; assembly: GCA_903858055.1. GTDB lineage: Bacteria > Myxococcota_A > Polyangia > Polyangiales > Polyangiaceae > CAIQDA01. Next base: position 6,161 of record CAIOHM010000429.1, on the reverse strand, counting down.
CGCCTCTGGGGGCGCCGCCTCTTCGACGCCTACCCGAACTTTGGAGGACGCTTCGAGTCGCCGGACAACAAGTCCGCCCTCGACGCCCGCGTGCAGTTCAAGGACATCGAGGTCGGTTACCAGTTCTACGGGCGTGAGAGCGGCCAGGGCGTCGCGGCGGCGGGCGACCGCGTGCAGACCGCGATGCCCGTCACGAGCTTCGATGACAACGTCTACGTGAAGCACTCGCTCAACGTTTCGCGCGATACGCGGGCCGTGACGATCCTGCGTCGACAGCGCAGCGTCGTCGAGCCGACCTCGGCCGTCCTCATCCGCCGCAAGGGGGAGCCCTCGGCCTCATGGGACTTTGCGACGAATCCCGTCGACGGTCCCGTGATGTACGCGTTCGCCCAAACGAGCTTCATGACGGCGCTTCAGAGCGACTTCACGTCGGTGCTCGCGCGCAACGCACTCCTTCGAAAGGACGAGCTCTCTCTCTCGGCCGGCCTTCGCTACGCCATGACCGAGGTCGCGACGGACCTGGAGACCTCCTCCGCGGCGTCGTTCCCGATCCGCCACCCGCTCCCGAACGCGAGCGACTGCCTCACGACGCCCGTGGTGCGCCCAACGCGTGAAGAGGAGCAGCTCGTCCCGAGCATGCCGACGCCCATCGCCGCCGGCCGCGACCAAGAGTTCATCGGCTGCGCGCTTGGCAGCTACCGCGGCGACTCGGACGGACGCGACCCGCTTCGCGTCGTTCGCCCCGACATCTTCGGCTCCTACCTGAGCGCGCGTTACGAGTTCCTCGAGCACCACACCGTGCACGCCGGCATGCGCGTCGACGGCTCGACCGCGAACGGATCGAGCGCCGTCGCGAGCGGCCGCTTCGCCTACGTCGGAACCTTCGACGCCTACGCGTTGAAGCTGCTCTACGGGCAGGCCGCCGTCGAGACGAGCGCGTACGATCGGATGCCCGATCGCCTCGGCGCGCCCTTTGTCGTGCCATCACCTGCGAAAGCGCCGACGGTGGAGCGGAGCCAGACGGCCGAACTCCAGCTCGAGGGCACGTTCAATTCGCTGACGGCGCACGCAGGCACGTACTTTTACCATGTGGCCGACCCGCGTTCGACGTTCGACGACGCGGCGCTTCGGGCGCGGCAGACGGTCGGTGGCGAGCTGGTGCTTCGCTGGGCGAACGGGCCCTTGCGCGCGAGCGCCATGTACTCACGCATGTTCCTCGGCCGCGAGTGGGGTTCGACCGCCGCGGGCACGGAGTTCGAGCGCGGTCTCGGCGACATCGCCCAGGACAAAGCCGTGCTCAATGCAACCTACACGGACGGTCCCTTCGTCATGAGCGCGACCTCGCGCATCATCGGCGCGCGCACGACCGTTCCGACGAATCCGGTCGCCGAGGTTCCGGCCTACATGGTCCTCGACACGAACGCGATCCTGCGGAACATGCCCTACCAAGGGCTCGCCATCGGCCTCCGCGTCAGCAACGTGCTCGACACCCAGTACGCACATCCGGGTCTCGGCTTCGCGAACGCAGGGATCGGCCCCGCGACCTTCCTGCCGAACGGAGGCTACCTCGGCAGCCTCGGCATCGACAGCTCGCTCCTCCCGCAGCCCCGGCGGACCGTCATGGTCACCGTCTCCTACGAGCAGTAGAAGCCGCGGCGCTCGTCAACGAACGGGCGCGAGCGGCGACACGCAGCGGAAGCCGAGATCCGGGAGACGCGAGACAGGCAGGATCGCCGATCGATGGATCGCGTTGACGCTCGTCGGCGACGAGTCGACGAACCACCCGCCTCCGCGCACGACCCGAAAGCCCGACTCGCGCTTGGCAGCGTAGTTGGGCGAAGCCCCGTCGATGGTCCATTCGCGCACGTTGCCCGCGAGATCCTCCACGGCAAACGTGGAGCCGACCTGCGCGAAGTCGGATCGCGTGCGGTCGAGCGCACCGGCACGCTGAACGGGGCACGTCGTCGCGAGCGGGCCCGCGGTCGAGCCGCTCCAACAGAGCGCGACACCGGGCACGCCGAGGCTGTCGAGGCCCGTCGGCGAGAGGTTCCCCCAAGGGTAGAGGCGAGCCCCGGAGCCGTTGCGCGCCACGTACTCCCACTCTTCTTCCGTGGGGAGACGCATGCCCTGGTAGCTGCAGTATGCATTCGCCTGGTACCAGTCGACACAATTGACGGGGTGGTTCTCGCGGCCCTGAACGCCGTAATTGCACGCGCCCGCGTCGCCCGGTGCAGCGCACGCCTTGGCCGCCACGCAGGCCGCGTACTCCGAGACCGTCACCTCCCAGCGATCGATCGCGAACGGCTCGAGCCCCACCTTGTACGCAGGCCGCTCGTCGGCAGGCGCAGTCGGGAGAGGGTTCCCCATCTCGAACGTCTCCGGCGCGGAGATCACGGCCTGCCGCGCGGTCGGGGAGCTCGGGCATGGACCGCAGTCCACGAGCACGTCGCGCGCACAGAGCGCATCGCGGGCGAGGACCACGCCGCACGTGACGTTTTGCGCCTTGCAGAGCGCGATCACATCGAGGCACCCCGCGTCGGTGACGCTTCCCGCATCGGGCCCTTCGACAGGCGCGAATCGTGGCGACGGCCCGGTGCACGAGAGCAAGCTCGCGGCTCCGAGAGCGGCGGCACCGAGACGACGTGCGGCGGCGAGGCTCATCGTGGTGGCGCTCCCGGAACGCGCGGCGGACGTTGCACGAAGTGATTCATGGCCACGATGCCCCAGGGGGTCGCGACGAGCACGCCCTCCACGAGGCGCTCGACCTGCGAGGCGGTCAGCGCCGCCTCTTGCGCGAGCGAAGCCATCGAGACCGGCACGAGGCGTTCGACGCCATAACGCATGAACTCCGCGACCCGTGGCAGCAGCGCACGCGCGAGGCGCAAGAGCTCGGGCGACGGGCTCGCCGGGACCGCGCCAAGCGCACCCGCTCGAACGGAGAGGTCCGGGCCCTCGCGCTCGAAGGCGAGGTCGCTCGAGTGCTCGTCGACACCGAGCACCAGGCGCTCGATGGGCGTTCGCTGGAACGCGAGGAACTCTTCGCGCGCGCGCTTCAGATCCGTCACGCTGCGCCCAAAGCGTTCGGAGAGCGAGGGGTAGTCGACGTCTTTGGCGAACTCGTCGATCGCGCGATCGGCAAGCTCACAGAGCTCGTGCGAGCGCCCATGCCACGCGAGCTGCAGACGCACGAGCTCCGCGAAGTCACGCGCGCCAACGGCAACCGGGTCGCAGCGGTGCATGAGCGCGAGCACGTGGCGGACCTCCGCCGTCGGCATCGCCGTGAGCTTCGCGACCGTCTCGAGGACGAGCTCGCGGCGCGCCTCCCGCGCCGCGGCGAGCGGCGAAATGGTGCGTGAGAGCACGGACCCGACGAGCGCCACCACCACGTCGCGCTCCTCGTGACGCACGTCGCGCGCGAGGGCGCGGTCGAAGCAAGCTTTGGCCTTCGCCAGGTCTCCCGCACGCCACGCCGCCGCTGCGTTGACGAGCAGCGTCGAGACGATCGTGTCGTCGCGTTCGTAGCGCGGCGCCGGCTCGTCGAGAAAAGCCACCACGCGCGTCGCGGAGCGCACATTCACACCGCGGCGGGTCGCCTCTTGTGCGGCCGTGCGCCTCGCGTCCGCGTCTCCGTCCAGAAGCTCGGCCAGATCCCGGAGCGATGCGTCTCCGCGCGCCGCATCGAGCAAATCGCGCTTCAGCAGACCGACGTGCTGCAGCGCGCGGTCGATGCGGTTCACCTGATCGGCGAGCTCCACGCGGCGCTCGTGCGCCATATCTTCGCCAAGGAGCCTCCCGAAGGCCTCGAGCGCGGCCTCCTGATCGGCCCCGGCCATGAACGAGAGGCCCGCGAGCAACGCGGCGCGCTTCGAGGTAGGGTCTTCGTCGAGCGCGGCTTCGAGGTGCTCCGCGGCGACCTCGAGCAGGGGCGCCACGTCGAGGAGCCCGTTCGAGTCGAGCAACACGAGCAACGCTGAGACGACGCGCTTCGAACCCTCGCGCGGGAGCTGGCGATCGAGCTGCCACGCGACGTGCGCGCGGAGCTGCGCGAGCGTGGGATCAGCCATGGGTCTGGCCTCCGTCGCGCGACCCGCCGTCGCCAGGCTTCGTCGCAGCGCCGGCGTTCAACGCGACGAACGCATCGGCACCCGCGCCCTTCGCGGCGAGGGCCGCCACGGCCTCTGGATCGGCGCCCTTCTCGAGCGCTGCGACGATGGCCTTGGCGGAGGCGTCCGACGCGAGGCCCTTCGCGAAGGGGCTCTCGGGGGGTAGCACGGAGGCGAGGACCTTCGGGTCGGCCCCCTTCTTGAGTGCGTCCGCCACGGCGCCCGCGTTGCCCCCGCTCGACACGGCGGAGGCGATCGCGCCCGCACCCGGCTCGGCGGCGAGACTCTTGGCGAGCGGGCTCTCGGCGGGGAGCACCGAGGCGAGCGTGCGTGGCGCCACGCCCTGCTTGAGGGCGTTCGCGGCGGCTTGCGCGTCCCCCGGAGAAGAGACCGCAGCAGCGAGCGGACGCGCGGTCGCCTCGGAAGCCAGCGCTTGCGCGAGCGGGCTCTCCGCAGGCAAAACGCTCGCGAGCGCCTTCGGGTCGACGCCCTTCTTGAGCGCTTCGGCGGACGCCTTCGGGTCGCCGTTCGACGCCGCGACGGCCGCGAGCGACGACGCTCCGGGCTCCGCCGCGAGGGCCTTCGCGAGCGGGCTCTCCGCAGGCAAAACGCTCGCGAGCGCCTTGGGGTCGACGCCCTTCTTCAGGGCGTCCTTGGACGCCTTCGCATCGCCGCCCGACGCAACCACGGCCGCGACCGCGCTCGCGGCGGGGTCGGCCGCGAGGCTCTTCGCGAGGGGGCTCTCGGCGGGGAGCATGGACCCGAGGACCTTCGCGTCGACCCCCGACTGCAGCGCACCCACGACGGCCTTCGGATCGCCGCCGGACGCCATGGTCTTCGCGATCGCGCCTGCCCCAGGCTCCGACGACAGCGCGTTCGCGATGGGGCTGCCGGCCGGCAAGACGGACGCGAGCGTCTTCGGCTCCACGCCCTTCTTCAGCGCGTCGCCGATCGCCTTCGGGTCGCTCCCGCCGCCCTTGATGACCGTGGCAAGCGCGCCCGCGCCTGGCTCCACGGCGAGCGCTGCCGAGAGCGGGCTCTCCGGCGGAAGCATCGACGCGATGGCCTTCGGCTCCACGCCCTTCTGAAGCGCATCCCGAATCGCCGCGGGGTCGCCGCCTTTCTTCGCGACTTCGAGCAGCGAGGCAGCCTGCGCGGCGGGTCCTGTCGCAGCCGCAACGGCGCCAGCACCGCCGGCAGGCGCCGCGATGGCTGCGAGGCTGGTCGAAACCGTCGGCGGATCTTTCGGGAGGATCACCCCGGCCTGCAAGCCGAGCGATACCTTCTCCGCCGCCGTGAGCTTCGCGAGATCTTCCGCGGAAGGGGCGCCCGCGGGAGCCCGACCGGCGAGCGCCGCTCCTGCGTTCGCGAGCGATGGCGAAGCTCCGAGAGCGAGCCCACCCGGCAGCGAAGCCGCGCTGGAGAGGCTCATGGGAGCCCCGCGAAGCGTCGCGGCTGAAGACGTGAGCGAACCAAGCCCCGCCGCGCTGCGGAAGGCCCCCGCGGTGCTCGACTCGAAGGTCGAGAGAGAGGTCATCTGCGTCGTGTTGGTGCTCAGGCGGGACTTCCACGAGCTCGCGCTGGCGAGGGTCGACATGCCCGTGAGCGAGCTGCTCGAGAGCCCGCTCGAGAGCGACGCCATCGAGGCGATGCCGAGACCCGCGGTCATCCCGGTGAGGCCGGACGAGCCACCGCCCACGCCAAGGGTCGGGACGCGCGTGTAGCTGGCGACGAGCGCGTTCGCCGACGCCGTCTTGCTCGCCAAAAGAGCACCGGGTGCATTCTGCAAGTACGTCGCACGAGCCTGCGCTTGCGCGAGCTTCGACTGCGCCAGGGCCATTTGGCGACCCGGCGCGCCGGCCGCCATGGCGATGCTGGCCTGCGCGCCCTGCACGCGGGACATCGCGCTCGACTGCAGCGCGTTCGCCTTCGCGAGCGCCGCGTTCGGGCCTGCCATGAGCGCCGCTTGCTTCGCCGCGAGCGAGCTCTGGAGCTGAGCCTTTTGTCCGCTCGCCTTGGCGATGCTCGAAGCGCTCATGGCCGTCGCCGCGGAGGCCT
>CAIOHM010000428.1 GCA_903858055.1 uncultured delta proteobacterium | reverse complement strand
TGAGTCAGGCGCACGTTCACCAGCTCCTCCATCACAAGCACCGCGAGAAGGCGCTCGATTATCTCTTCTTCCCCTGCATCACGAATCTCCCCACCTTCGTCTCAGGGGTGATGGAGTCGACCTCCTGTCCCATCGTCGCGGGGGCCCCGAAGGTCGCACGCACCGCAAGGGAGGCCGCCGCGAGGGACCCGATGGCGCCAAGCTCGAGCGACGCGCCCGCGAGGACCAGGAGCGCCACCCGCGGGATTTCGAGCGCAGACTCGAGCCCGGGAAAGGCTTGGCGCAGCGCCGCCCAAGCCGCCAAACAAGCGAAGGCGACGTCGATGTCGGGCACGGTCTGCCGGCGACGACCTTTCGACCCCCAGCGGTGGAGCCGAAACCCTGCGAAGCCCGCGAGCGAGACCGCGAGCGCCACGGGCGCCAGGTCCGGCGCGAGACCGACCGTGAGGAGGCCCGCTCCAGAGACGAGGAGCGACCAACCGGCACGGGCGCCCCGCCGCCAGGCCACGAACGTCGTCACCATCGCACCACCCATGGTTGGGGGGTATCGGAGCGATTCGGAAAAGGCCAAGTTCCTGCGGCCCTTGACAGGCCGGACGAAACGCTTACGTCCCACGCCATGTCGTCACCGCAGGAAGTGCTGCCGTTTCAGGCCGAAGTCACCCAGGTCCTCCGCCTCGTCGTCCACTCGCTCTATTCGCAGAAAGAGGTCTTCCTGCGCGAGCTCGTCTCGAACGCCTCGGACGCCCTCGACAAGCTTCGCTTCCGCGCGATCACCGATCCCGCGCTCCTCGCCGGTGACGAGCGCCTCGCGATCCGCATCTCCACGGACGCGGAGGCGAAGACCCTCACCCTCGAAGACAGCGGCGTCGGCATGACCCGCGACGAGCTCGTGAAGAACCTCGGCACCGTGGCCCACTCGGGCTCCAAGGCGCTCCTCGAGGAGCTCGCCAAGCGCGGCGACGGCTCGGCGCCTTCGCTCATCGGCCAGTTCGGCGTGGGCTTCTACAGCGCGTTCCTCGTCGCCTCCAAGGTCGAGGTCACCTCGCGCGCGGCGGGCTCGAGCGAAGCGTGGCGCTGGGTGAGCGACGGGCAGTCGTCGTTCGCGATGGAGCCCGCGGAGCGCACGGAGCGTGGCACGCGCATCGTCCTCCACCTCACGGAGAACGCGGGCGAGTTCCTCGCGGCGTGGCGCCTGCGCGAGATCGTGAAGCGCTCATCGAACTACATCGGATACCCGATCGAGCTCGAGGTCGAGAAGCGCACGACCGAAGGCGGCCCCCTCGAGAAGGTTTGGGAGCGCATCAACGAGGCGAAGGCCCTCTGGCAGCGCCCCAAGAGCGGGATCACGAACGAGGAGTACGAGGCGTTCTTCACGGAGGTCGCCGGCGGCGGCGGCAAGCCTTTCGCCTGGACGCACTTCAAGGTCGAGGGCACGACCGAGTTCGCCGGGCTCCTCTACGTGCCCGCGGAGCGCCCCTTCGATTTCTCCTTCGACGGCAAGCAGCGCGGGCTCAAGCTGTTCGTGAAGCGCGTGCTGATCCTCGACGACTGCGCGGAGCTGGGCGCGCCGTGGGCCCGCTTCGTGCGCGGCGTCATCGACTCCGACGACCTGCCGCTCAACGTCTCGCGCGAGCTGCTTCAAGACTCCTCCATCGCGCGCACGATCAAGAAGCAGGTCACGAAGAAGGTCCTCGACCTCCTCGAAGAGACCGCTGCCGCAAAGCCGCGCGAGTACGAGGCGTTCTTCCAGGCCTTCGGCAGCTTCCTCAAGGAGGGCGCCGCGAACGACTTCGAGAGCCGCGAGCGCCTCGCGAAGCTCCTGCGCTTCCACAGCACCTTCACCGCCGAAGCAGCCGCGGGCGCGAGCTCGTTCGTGAGCCTGCCCGACTACGTCGCCCGCATGCGCGAGGGGCAGAGCGCGATCTACTACCTGGCCGGTGACAAAGCCTCGGCGGTGGCGTCGAGCCCGCACCTCGAGGCCCTCAAGAAGCGCGGCTTCGAAGTCCTGCTGCTCACCGAACCCGTCGACGGCTTCGTCTTCGAGAGCCTCCGCACCTTCGACGGAAAAGATCTCGTCTCGGCGCTCCACGCGGACCTCGACCTCGAGAAGAGCGAGGACGAGAAGAAGGCGTACGCCGAAGCGGAGGCGTCCGTGAAGCCGCTCCTCGAGCGCGCGGAGAGTTTCCTCGCAGGCAAGGTCTCGAGCGTGAAGGCCAGCGAGCGCCTCACGGACTCGCCCGCGTGCCTCGTGCTCGGCGAGGGCTCGCTCCCGGCGCACCTCGAGCGCATGCTCCGTGAAGCCGGGCAGCCTGTGCCTCCCGCCGAGCGCATCCTCGAGGTCAACCCCTCGCACCCGCTCGTGAAGGCGCTCCTCGCGCTCGACGCGAAAGAGCCCGGCAGCGACCGCGTGCGCGAGTTCGTCGAGGTGCTCCACGATCAAGCGGCGCTCCAGCAGGGCGCCTCGCTCGAGGATCCGAACCGCTTCGCCAAGCGCGTGACCGACCTCCTCACGAAGGCCGCAGAAACCGCTGCCGCCGGCTGAAAACGCAGGTTCCCGTTGACGACACGCATGGGTGAGGTACGAGCCTTCCCATGCGTTTCGTCTACCCGGTGATCGCCCTCTCGCTCGCAGCCTGCTCCGCCGAATCCGCGGGCCTCGAACCCGCCGTGCCGCTCCTCGACGCGTCGAGCGTCGATGCGGGGCGTGCCGACGGCGGTTCCATGCAAGATGCAGCCATTGCCCCCGAGGCAGCAGCCGCCGACGCCGCGACCTCCGCCGACGCGAGCGTGAGCGCAGACGCCGCCACGACAACGGACGCGGGCGCTGCGACCCCCGACGCCGCGACGCCCGACGCCTCGGGCAACGCCGGCGATGCAGGCCGCATCGACGCCGCCGTGACAACGGACGCGAGCGCGCCGACCGACGCGGGGCCTGCCCTCGACGCGGCGACCACGGCAGACGCGGGGCCCGCGTACGCGCACACGATCGCCATCGACGGCGTGAACGACTTCACCGCGAGCGAGACCTTCGCGACGACGACCGCGGGCTTCGCGCTCTACGTGGCGTGGGATGCCACGTACCTGTACCTCGGCGCCTCGGGCAGCGACGTGCAGACGAGCGCCGCGAGCAGCAAGTGGTGGCTCGTGTACCTCTCGAACGGCGCGGGCACCGGCTCCACGACCGGCGTGACGTACCGCACCCAAACGCCCGCCCTGCCCTTCCCCGCCGCGTGGCACCTGCGCTGGAAGTCGACAAACGACTTCACGGGTGCGCTCTCCTGGAGCGGCGCCACGTGGGCCGATCCGAGCCTCTCCTTCACGGGCAACGTCTTCCGCGGCTCGGGCAACAACTTCGTCGAAATGCGGGTCGCGCGCGCGACGCTCGGCAACCCGACGAGCGTGAAGCTCGTGAGCGCGTTCATCAACGAGGCCGCCGGCGCCGAGGCCACCTTTGCTGGCGCCCCGAGCACGACCTTCACGAGCGGCGTGAACCCGAGCTTCGCGAAGGCTTACGCGTTCAACCTCGCGCAGAGCCCCGCGAGCGCGGCGGTCGTCCCGTAAGCGCGGCGAGGCCCACGCGAAGAAAAGAGCGCGCCCACACGGACGCGCTCTTTTGATTTTGGGGCGGCGCGCGACCTTCGAAGGGTCACGCGCCGGCCTGCCTCACTTCGTGGCCGCTGCGAAGTTCGCCGCGGCGAAGTCCCAGTTGGCGAGGTGGTTCAGGAAGGTCTCGATGTACTTCGGGCGGAGGTTCCGGAAGTCGATGTAGTATGCATGCTCCCACACATCGATCGTGAGGAGCGGCTTCTGGCCGTGCTTGAGCGGGAAGTCGGCGTTGCCGGTCTTCGTCACCTCGAGCTTCGAGCCGTTCCACACGAGCCACGCCCAGCCGGAGCCGAACTGCGTGGTCGCCGCCGCCGTGAAGGCCTCGACGAACTTCTCGTACGAGCCGAAGTCGCGCTCGATCGCCGCGAGGAGATCGCCGGTCGGCTTGCCGCCGCCGTTCGGCTTCATGCTGTTCCAGTAGAACGTGTGGTTCCACACCTGCGCCGCGTTGTTGAACACGGGGCCTTCGCTCGCGAGCGCGACCTCTTCGAGGGTCTTCGAGGCTTCGGGCTTGCCGTCGAGGAGCTTGTTGAGGTTGTCGACGTAAGCCTTGTGGTGCTTGCCGTGGTGGAACTCGAGGGTCTCGGCGCTGATGTGGGGCGCGAGGGCATCCTTCGCGTAGGGAAGTTCGGGGAGCGTGAACGCCATGAGGGTGGTCCTCGTCTCGGGGTTTGGGGTTGGGCGCGCAAGCGCGCGGCATGCTGCATAGCGCTTTTCGCCGCGCAAACGCAGCGCATACGATGCCGGAACCACCGACGCCATCGCGTTGCGTCGGCCTCCTTGCCACGGGAGGCGCGCTCCGCTAGCGGGGAGTGCTCGCTACGGGGTGTAGCTCAATCTGGTAGAGCGCCTGGTTTGGGACCAGGAGGTTGCATGTTCAAATCCTGTCGCCCCGACGACTGCCGCTGAGCCCTCCACGGCGGAGGGCTCCCGGCGACACCTGCCGGTTCGCGCGCCCCTCGCGCTCCCGCCGCGAGCGCGCGCAAGGCGGCTCAGAGCTTGGAAGGCCCGGCCGCGCAGCGAAAGCCGAGGATGGGCAGGCGCGTGAACTCGGGCCAGTCCCAGCGTCGCGTCGCGCGGAGACCGGAGGGTTGCGCGGCGTACCAGGATCCGCCGCGGACGACGCGCCCCTCCTTGCAGAGGTTCGGGTCCGCGTAGCTGCACGGCTTCGAGGAGGTCCACTCGAGCACGTTGCCCGTGAGGTCGACGATGCCCTCGGGGGTCGCGCCCGCTTGGAACGAGCCGACCTCGCACGTCCCCTCGGACTTCTCGCGCTGCCAGCAGACCTGCGCCGACGGAATCGCGTCGCCCCACGGGTACTTGCGGCCCGAGGCGCCGCGCGCGGCGAGCTCCCACTCCTCTTCCGAGGCGAGGCGTTTGCCGACGCTCGCGCAGTATTCGGAGGCTTGCTTCGCCGCCACGCAGTTGACCGGGTGGTTCGGGCGCGAGCTGCCGTTGCACGCGGGGTCCGTGCCGGCCTCCACGCACTTCCCGCTCGCCACGCACTTCGCGTACGCCTCGACCGTGACCTCGGTGCGATCCATGCAGTATGCAGAGACCGTGACCGGGTGCGCCGGGCGCTCGTCGTCACCGGGCTCGTTCGAACCCATGCTGAACGTGCCGCCAGCAACGAGCACGGTGCCGTTCGGGCACGTCACGGCGCCCGCGGTCTTCATGGGGTCCGGCGGGGCGATCGGGAGATCGTTGGGCACGCACGCCTGACCGCTCCACTTCGTGCCCGGCGGGCAGGCGACGTTCGCCGAGACGCACTGCTTGCCGTCCCAGAGCGTGCTCGCGGGGCAGACGACGCCCACGCCGCCCGCGACGGCCGTACCGGCCTTCGTGAGCGTGACCGAGAGCTCGGTGGTGCCGCCCTCGCCGACGGTCGCGGTGACGACCTGGTCGACGTAGCCGGGCGCCTTCACGACGATGGCGTGGCGACCCGGGTTGACCTTGCGCGGGAGCGTCGCGGCCACGGCGGGCACCTCGTCGCCGTCGAAGAACACTTGGAGCGGCGTGGTCGCCGGAGCTCCTTCGATGGAGAGGCGGAGCGTCGGGATGCGCGCCGCGAGGGTCTTCCCTTGGTCGGTCGCCTCTTTGCGCGCCTTCGTGAAGGGCGCGGGCTCCCCCTTCGTGGCGGGCATGCGCTGCACGGCGAGGTACACGTCGCGCGCTTCGACGAGGGCCCCGAGCTCCGCGAGCGTGCGGGCGAGCGCCGCGCCGGTGGAGGGTACGGGCACGAGGGCGTAGGCACCTTCGAACGCCTTGCGCGCCTCAGCGAGCTTCTTCTCCTTGAAGGCCTTGTCGCCTTGCTCGTAGAGCGCGCGCGCGGTCTCTTTGTCGGAGGCGCTGGGGTCGGAGCTCGCTCCGAAACGCGGCGCGAGACCGGCCTCGCCCATGAGCCCCTTCGGCGGCGCGGCGAACGCGACGGGCACGCGTTGCGCCGAAAACAGTGCCCCGAGCGTCAGCGCCGAAGTTACGACCAAGAGCTTCATCGGCCTGGAATTCACCACGAAACACCCCTCTTCGGCAAGACGCCCACCCGGAATACGGCGGAGGACCCACCGTAGACGGCCTCGCGAGCGATTCGATTCATCGTCCCCGGCGCGAGGAGGCGCCCTCGCCCGGAGAACGCGGTACCGTAGGGCCAATGCAAGCCGAGCTCGCGCGCCCGCCTCGCCCCTCGACCCTCGACCGCCGCCAGGTTTCCCTCGGCCTCCTCGCGAGCGCCGTTGGTGCGTTCCTCGGCGCCGGGTGCCGCTCGCAAACCCCTTCGGTGGCGCTCGACCCAAGCTCCTTCGACGGCAAGCGCGACTGCGGAAACTTTGCGTTCATCTACGCGAACGAGGAGCGACGCACGTCGTTTCGGCTCTTTCTCGCCAACGTGTTTCATCTCTTTCCCGAGAACGAGTTCGACGCGCTCATCGCCTCGGCCGTGCAGCGCGACCCGCGCGACCCGGCGGTCTACGCCGCGATCGAACGCGACCTGCCGACGATCGCGCCCACGCTCGGCCTCGTGCGCTACGCCCTGCCCACGCTGCAGAAACAGAAGCGCGAAATGGCCGAGCAGTCGGCGACGCTCCTCGGCGACGCTCGCTCGTTTCAAGGATACCTCGAGCTCGGGTCCCACGGACGCTACCTCGACGCGCTCCGCGGCAAGGTGAACATCGAAGGACCGGTCTTCACGAGCGGCTTCAAGCCCGACACCTCGAGCCCCGCCGACATCGTCGATCGCGGGAGCCTGGCGCACGCCGGCAAAGCGTTCGCGTGGTCAGACTACGCTCCGTTCTCGGAGGCAGACATCCCGTCGGGGTCCGTGCAGCTTGCATCGATCTTCATCGGCCTCCACCACGCGGCCTTCGAGGCCCGCAAGCCGTTCCTTGCCTCGCTCCACCGCGTGCTCGCCCCCGGCGGGCGAATTCTCCTGCGTGATCACGACGTCACGACCGTCGACTTCGCGCACCTCGTCGGCCTCGCGCACGACGTCTTCAACGTGGGAACGGAGGAGCCCTGGCGCACGAACGAGGAGGAGCGGCGCAACTTCTACTCCCTCGATTTCCTCGTCTCCATGATGGCCGAGGCGGGCTTTCGCGTGGGCCCCGAGCGCCTGCTGCAAGAGGGCGACCCCACGAAGAACACGCTCATGCTCTTCACGAAGGCCTGACCCCGAGCGCAATCCATGACCACGAACGACACGCCCTCCGCCGCCGCGCCCTCTCGTCTTCGCCGAACCTTGCGAGCCCTGGGCTACACCGCCCTCGCCCTCACGGCGTGGACGACCGCCGCGTCGATCTACCTGTACCGAACGGCCGACACGGACCTCGAGAACACGCTGGACGCGCGCAACGTCGTCGACGTCACGGGGCTCTCACGCACGCAGGTCGGGCGAGTGGTCGAGCCGCACAGCGTCGAGGAGATCGCGCAGGCGCTCCGCGAGACCACGGGACCCGTTTCGATCGGCGGGGCGCGCTGTTCGATGGGCGGTCAGGTGGCCGAGCCGGGGAGCATTCACTTCGACATGCGCGGCTTCAACCAAGTGCTCGCGTTCTCGCCCGCCGAGAAGACGATTCGCGTGCAGGCCGGCGCGACGTGGCACCACATTCAGGAACACATCGACGCGAGCGATCTGGCGATCCAGATCATGCAGACCTACTCGAACTTCACGGTGGGCGGCTCGCTCAGCGTGAACGCGCACGGGCGCTACATGGGGCGTGGTCCCATCGCTCAATCGGTCAAGGCGCTGCGCCTCGTGCTCGCGAGCGGCGAGGTCGTCGACGCGAGCCCGACCGAGAACGCCGAGCTCTTCTACGGCGCTCTTGGCGGCTACGGCGGCCTCGGGGTGATCGCGGAGGCGACGCTCGCCCTCGCGCCGAACGGCAAGGTCAAGCGTACGACCCAGCCCATGCCCACCTCGGAGTACGCGGGCTATTTCAAGCGCGAGGTCCGCGACAACCCGAAGGTGGTCTTTCACAACGCGGACCTGCACCCGCCCGACTTCACGAGCGCGCGCGCGGTCTCGTGGAGTGAGACCGACGATCCCCTCACGGAGACCGCTCACCTCATCCCCATGGGCGAGACCTACCGGTTCATGCCGTGGGTGGTGAACGACTTGCCGCGCATGCCCGGTGGCTACGCGCTCCGCAAGTACGTGCTCGAGCCGCTCGGCTACGCGAAGGACATCGTCACGTACCGCAACCACGAGGCGAGCTACGACATTCACGAAATCGAGCCCGCGAGCCGCGAGAAGAGCACGTTCGTGCTGCGCGAGTACTTCGTGCCCGCCGAGAAGTTCGACGAGTTCGTGCCGAAGATGGCTGCAATCTTCAAGGAACACCACGCGCAGGTCGCAAACATCTCCGTGCGGCACGCCAGCCCCGACCCGGGCACGCTGCTCGCCTGGGCGCGCGGTGAGACCTTCGCCTTCGTCGTCTACTACGAGCAAGGCACGTCGCCCGAGGCCATCGAGGAGGTCGGCCGCTGGTCGCGCGAGATGGTCGACGCCGTGCTTGCGGTCGGCGGCACGTATTACCTGCCGTACCAAAACCACCCCACGCGCGAGCAGTTCGATCGCGCCTACCCGCGCGCGAAGGAGTACTTCGCGCTCAAGCAGCGCGTCGACCCTGCGCTCCGCTTCCAGAATTCGCTCTTCTACCACTACGGACCGAGCCCCCGACGCGAGCGCGACGAGGCGCTCGACAAGCTCGGCTACGAGCGCAAGCCCGAGGGGCAGACGATCCTCACGGTGCCCGAGTGGTACCTCGTGTGGAACCCGATCGAGTACGCGGACCACCTCGCGCGCGGCGGCGCCCCCGACGCGTTCCCCTTCTTCGAGAGCGTGCGCGAATATGCGCGCCTCTACAAGAAGGTCGTTCGCCTGACCGAGAAGGTCTACCCGAAGAACGACGAGTACATGACCATGCTCAACGTGATCGGCGTGAGCACGGCCATCGAGTACGTGCTCAAGGGATCCTACGAGGCAACGATCGGCCGCCTCGCGCGCGCCACCGCCTCCGCGACGCCGAGCCGCGAAGAGGCGATCATGCTCGAGGCGCAGCAGGCCTACGGCAAGCTCATCTTCGATGAGCCCTGGTACGTCTTCCGCTTCGTGCCGTGGGTAGGCCGCATGTGGCGCGAGACCCCGGTCTTCGGAGAGAACTTCCTCCGTCGCACCGAGCGGAAGCTCTTCTTCACGACCGAGTACCTCGTGAAGGGCGCCTACGCGACGTTGCTCGGCATCGGCGCGCGTATGACCTACGGTCCCGCGAAGACAACGCTCCACGCGCTCATCACGCGGCCCGCGGAGCTCGCTGGGCAGCCGCTCGAAGGGACGACGCCCGTCGGCACCATCGCGAACGACCTCGAGCTCGTGAGCCTCGAGCGCTGGAAAGAGTTCAGCGAAGTCGTTCCGAAGCTCGCGGCAAAGGGCGTGGACTTCGTGGAGGTCTCGGGCAACGACGACATCGTGGTCTCGCTCGTGGAAGGCAACCAGGCTCCCTACGAGACGACGCTCGCGACGCGCCTCCTCCGCTCGCGCGTGGTCTCCGACGCCGCCGCCTCGCGCTCGGTGTGGTTCGTCCCCGTGCGAAACCTCGGCGCATTCCTCCGCGAGGCAGCATCGCACGGGACGACCTTCGAGCACGTCTACGACTACTGACCGCTCTGCGTTTCAGAGGACGAGCACGCAGGCTGCGGCTAGAGGTTTCGCCACGCAACACCGCGCGCAGACGACTCCGCTGCACCACGGACTTCACGATGCCCCTCGCGCCCCTCGACGAACTCGCTAAGCTCCTTCGCCCCGCCGCCGGCGGCCTCTACGTCGTCTCCACGGGGCTCGCGGAGCAGCAGGCGGTGCAGCGGAAGATCTACGGCGTCGAGCGCGAAGAAGACATCGTCGTGGCGTTTCGCGCCTCCCTCGAGCGCATCGCCACGGCGCGCGTGGTGGTCCTCGGCATCCCCTCCGACGTAGGCGCGGGTTTCCGGCGCGGCGCGAACCTCGCTCCGCAAGCGATCCGCGCGAAGCTCCTCGACGAGAATCCGCGGTTGCGTGAAGACTACATACGATCGGGCGTCGTCGACATCGGGGACGTCTTCGTGGTGCCGCAGCTCCTCCACGACTCCATGCTCTCCGCCGCGCAGCTCGGCGCGACGCGAGGGGCGATCTACGACGATCATCCCGACCACGCGGCGCTGCCGGTCTCGCCGCTCTCGATCGCGGAGCGCGCGCTTGATCTGGTCTTCGCGCTGAACCCGCACGTGAAGCCCTTCGTGCTCGGCGGCGACCACTCGTGCGCGTGGCCGGTCTCCGCGTCGCTCGCGCGCGCAAGGAAAAATTGGGGCATCGTGCAGCCCGACGCGCACACGGATCTCCTGCCCGAGCGCCTCGGCGTGACGTACTGCTTCGCGACCTGGTCATACCACGCGAATGATCTCATTGGCCGCGGCGGCCGTCTCGTGCAGGTCGGTACACGTGCCTCGCGACGCGACCGGGAGCACTGGGAGTCGACGCTCGACGTGCGGCAGTTCTGGGCGGACACCTGTGTGGCGGATCCCTCGGGGACCCTCGACGCGATCGTCGCGCACGTGAAGCGCACCGGCGTGAGCTCCGTCTACTTCTCGAACGACATCGACGGGACCGACGACCGCTGGGCCGACGCCACCGGAACTCCGGAGCCCGGCGGCGTCTCGCCCGATTTCTTGGTCGAGCTCATTCGTCGACTCGGGGCCGAGGTAGGACTCTGCGCGGGCGACATCGTCGAGGTCGCGCCGGCCCTCGCACGCGACCCAAGCGACGATCGCACCCTCGCACTCGCCGCCCGTTACACACGCGAGACCCTCGCGGCGATGCTCGCGTCGGCGTGATCCCGTGAAGGGAGCGCCTGCTCGTGACGAGCGGCGCGCGCCACGTCTTCGCGCGAACGAAAACGCGCGCCCCCGGTCAGGGAGCGCGCGTGAGGTGATCGGACCGGCCACGGCTCAGGCGTTGCCGCCGATCTTGAGGCCCCAGTTCTTGACCGTGTTGTTCTGCACGCCGGTCGCGTAATTCACGGCAGTGAGCGTGTTCGCGGCGGGAACCACCTCGAAGTAGAGATT
>CAIOHM010000427.1 GCA_903858055.1 uncultured delta proteobacterium | reverse complement strand
TCGCGCCGCCCCTCGTCGACCCCGACGGCCTCGACGAACCCGTGCCGCCCTCGGGGCCGAGCTGCGACGCCACGCTCCCGCGTCGCGTGGTGCTCACCCTACCCGAGCGCAACGCCTCGCTGCGCCTCGACCTCCGCGCGGTCGCCTGGAACCCGCCGCTCTCGCCGACCTCATTTGGCATGAGCGTGCCCGAAGGCTTTCGCCGCGAGCGCCTCCGCTGCGAGACGAGCCCAGGATTTCCGCGCTGAACGGCGTTCAGGTCAGCGGAACGCTCGCCATCGCGCCGACGTCGTCGGTGATCACGTAGTCGACCCCCATGCGCAAGAGCGCCGCGGCGCGCGCCGGCGTGTTCACGGTCCACGTGCCGATGACGAGGCCCCGCTCCTTCGCGCGTGCCACGAACGCCTCGTCGATCTCGACGTACTCGGGGTGCACGACCTGCACGAGCGGCGGCTTGGCGAAGCGATGGATGACGTCGCGCTCGACCCCTTGCGCATGCTCGGTGAGCTGGGCCCGCGGCACCGCAGGGGCTTCGCGCGCAAAGAGCGCGAGCGTGACCGGGTCGAACGAGCTCACGAGGAGCGGCACACGCGCTTCGGCGAGGATCTTCGCGGCATGCTTCGCAAGGCGGCGACGAGAAGGGACGTCATGCTTCAGCTCGCAGTTCATCGCGATCCGGTGCTCGTTCGCCCACGCGACGACCGCCTCGAGCGACGGGATACGGCTCGAACCGTCGCGGAGCGGCAGGCCCTCGAGCTCCGCGCGCGTCAGGCTGCACACGCGGCGACGGTCCGCACCAACGCGCCAGAGGTCGACGTCGTGGGCGACCATGACCTCACCTTCGGCGCTCGTGCGCACGTCGAACTCGATGGCCACCGCGCCACGACGGCGCGCCTCTTCGAAGGCCGCGAGCGTGTTCTCGACGGGCCAGCCCTCCCCTCGCCCCCCGCGATGGGCCACGAAGCGAAAGGAGGGGAGCCACTCGGAGATCACGAGGCGAGCTCCGCCGTGATCGTGGCCGCGATTTCCCTGGCCTTCGCGAGGTCTTCGGCTTTCGTCGACGCCGCGCCGACGACCGGGTGTCCGCCGCCGCCGAAGCGCTCGCAGATCTTGGCGATGTCGTGGCGCCGTTCGCGGGGCGCCCAAGGATTGTACCCTACACTGATTTTGCACTTCGACGCCGAGCGCGTGAGCACCACGCTGTAGAGCGACTCGGGGTAGAGCGCGTAGGTGACGAACTTCGGCGCGGCCTCGAGCACCGTGTCGCCAAGGTCGACGAACACGACGGGGCCTTCGGTCTTCGCATGGCGCTTCACGAGCTCGACGAAACGATCTTGGTCCGCGCCCATGGGCTCGTAGAGCTCGCGCACCTCGGCCGAATCCGAAGCCAGCAAGAAGGGCTCCTCGAGCAGGCGCGGGACCCAGCGCGCGAGAAATTCCTCGTTACCGTAGCGCTCGACCACCGCCATGAGGCGCAGCGGCGCTTCACGCTTTTCGACGGGCATCGCCGCATTCGGGAAGCGCGCCGCGTCGATGAGATCCGCCCAGTGCACGAGGTCGGCAAAGGGCGCGGGGTCGAGGTCGAAGTGCTTCGCGCCCACGTCGGCGATGAGCTTGGTGCACGAGCCGTAGGCACCGTCGTGAAAGACGCGGCCGCCGCTCGCGCGTTCTTTGTAGGATGCACGGTCGTCGTCGGTCACGAAGGCCGAGACGTGGTGGTCGAAGTACCAGTCGAGCTTCGTCGAAGCGGAGTAGCGGTAGTCGAGCACCGCGTTCACGTCGCCGACGAGCGCCTCCTCGGGCACGCCGTTCTCGCTCGGCCCATAACCGCACGGGCGGTAGGAAAAGCTCAGCGCGCGCGACGACTCCACGTGGCGCAAGAGCCGGGTGAAGAGCGTGGCCGAGAGGAGGCCGTCGAGGCAGTGGCCGTGGGTCGCGACGAGGACACGGGTTTCACCGGAGGCGCTGGCAGACGCGGTGCTCATGGGCGATCATCCGAGCATGGCTGACCTCGCTCTGCACCACCTCGCCTTCCGCACGACCGCCGTGGAGCGTCTGGCGCGGTTCTACCGCGAGGTCGTCGGGCTGCCCGAGCGGTCGGGCGGCACGGCCGGGCGCAGCGTGTGGCTCACCCTCGGCGACGCGATCGTCATGATCGAGGCCGCCGACGAAGGTGAGGTCGTCGTGCCCGCAGGCACCAAGGAGCTCGTGGCGTTTCGGGTCGCGCCAAGCGAAATGGCACACGTGCGCCAGCGGCTCCAGCAGGCGGGGATCGCCCTCGAAGCCGAGACGCGCTTCACGATCTACGCGCGCGACCCAGACGGGCGACGCGTGGCCTTCTCGCACTATCCAGAGGCGCCGCTCGAACCTGAGTGCGCGCCCCGGTGAGCGTCAGGCCTGGTGGGG
The DNA here is from genome assembly GCA_903858055.1 of uncultured delta proteobacterium. GTDB lineage: Bacteria > Myxococcota_A > Polyangia > Polyangiales > Polyangiaceae > CAIQDA01. Next base: position 226 of record CAIOHM010000427.1, on the reverse strand, counting down.
CACGTGGACGCCGGCCTTCTTGGCGAAGGAGGTCGCCTCTTCGTAGCCCGCGTCCGCGTGACGAATGACGCCCATGCCCGGGTCGCTCGTGAGCACGCGCTGGAGGCGCTCGTCCGCGGCCGTGCTGCCGTCGGCGACGACGACCATGCCCGCGTGGAGCGAGTACCCCATGCCCACGCCGCCGCCGTGGTGGAACGAGACCCAGCTCGCGCCCGCGGCGACGTTC
>CAIOHM010000426.1 GCA_903858055.1 uncultured delta proteobacterium | reverse complement strand
GTGCCTGCCGTGGAACACGAGGGAACCGCCACGCCGATCGCCGCGCTCGAGACCCCGAAGAGCGCGCCGAGGTCGTCGCCTTCACCGGACTTCGACGTGTAGTCTGCACCTTCCGGTCCCGCGGATGGTGGAGGCGCGCTGCATGCGCACGCCGCGAGCGCGAGGACAGAGGCGGCAAGGAGACGGCGCGTTCGCATGGCGAGTCACACGGACTGAGCGGCACGGGCGCCGCGCGCTTGAATGATTCGGCAAGTGAGTCAACCTGACTACGCGGAAATGGTCGCTCGATTGCTTTGGTCGGACGTATGCGCACACCCGCATGCCGGTACGGTCGTGGTTCGATTGGCAGCCGGACAACGCCTCGATGACGACGAGGTAACGCGTGATCGGCCGGGCGGTGGCAGGCCGGCCGAGGCGCACGGGGGACTCGTGGTGTTCGTGCAGCGGAGCGACGGGGCGCTGCGGCTCAACGTGCACCTGCACGTGCTGGCGCTCGACGGCGTGTACGTGCGAAACGCCGATGGAACGCACTCGTTTCGTGCGCTACCGCTGCCGACGCCGGAGGCCGTGCATCGTGTGGCCGAGCGCATGCACGAGCGACTCGAGCGGCTCTGGGCGACGCACGGGGTCGCGGGGGTAGCGGGCAGTGCCCACGGCGAGGCCCCCGACTCACGAACTCGACCTGCCGGTTACGTAGACGATCTCGTCGTTCGTGACCCAAATCCGAGCTCGAGCACGCGAAGTCGCAACGACCGTTGGTCGCGAACGTAGCAGGTTCAGCGTCGCACGACGCTGACCGTGTAGCTCGAGGTCACGGAGACGCCCTTCACCATCACGTAAATCGCGTTCGAAGAGGCGAGCGAAACCGTGCAGCTCTCGTTGATGCCCGTGAGGTAAGGACGGCAGGTGTACGAGGTCGTGGTCGGCGTGCCGCCGATCTTCACGTAGAGATCGGCGTCACCGGTTCCGGTCATCCTGACGACGTAGGTGCCCGCGGCGAGCGAAGCCGTGTTGTGGAACTTCGTGTACCGGCTGAGCGCGGTTCCGCTCCAGGTTGCGACGGTCGTCGTGCTCCCTGCGTCGGCCGTGCCGGCGTCGCTGCGAATCCCGCTGTCGGCGGTGCTGGCGTCTCGAACGCCCCCGTCGGCCGCGGAGGCATCACGGACCCCGCTGTCCACGACGCCCGCGTCGACGAAGGTCGTTCCTCCGGCTGCGCCCACACCGCACGCGTACCAAGCGTTCGCGACCGTATTCCACTCGAGACTCGAGGCGCCGTAGAGGTCGCGGGCAGCGTTGAGCGTTGCCGTGCGTGCCCCGGCGAAGTTGGTGCTCGCCGTCATGTACGTGGTCATCGCACGGTAGAAGATCGCGCCGGCCTTGGAGCGGCCGATCCCCGTCACGGCGACGCCGGAGGTCGCGTTTCGACCCCCTTCGGCGAGGAGGTAGAAGACGTTGTTCGTGAGCCCCGAGGCGTAGTGGAGGCCGTTGATCGCGGGCGTCGTGGCGTAGAGCGTCGCCGTGTTCTGGCTCGCGTGGTCGATGGACCTCCCGTCGGCCTTCGGGTTGCTCATGGATCGCAGGAAATCGCCGGCGATGGCGGGCGTCACGATGTCCTCGCCGATGAGGTAGTTCGGGGTCTTCACGACGCCCGGTTTCGTCGACGCGTAGTACTCCACGAGCGTGCCGAAGATGTCCGCGAGGCTCTCGTTGAGGGCCCCGCTCTCGCCCGTGTACGTGAGCGCCGCCGTGTACCCGATGATGCCGTGGGTCATCTCGTGGGCCGAGACGTCGATGGCGTAGGTCGGTCCGAACTTCGATCCGTCGCCGTCGCCGTAGGTCATGCACTTGCAGGCGTCGTTCCAGAACGCGTTGTTGTAGTTGCTCAGGTAGTGCACGCGCTGCTGCGAGCCTTGCCCGTCGTTGGCGATCCCTCGCCGCCCGAACGTTTGCATGAAGTAGTCGTAGGTGACCTGAGCGCCGATGAGCGCTTCGGCGCCCGCACCTGCGAGGTCGCCGATGGTGCCGTTGCCCCAGACGTTGTCGCTGTCGACGAAGACCGACCCGCCGCTCATGCCGAAGGCGAGGTTCACCGCCGACATGTTCCCGCGCGTCGGGTCGACGAGCTGAAAGGAGGTCAGCGCGGTCTGGTTGGTCGTGAGCGGGACCGCTGCGCCGATGTAGCGAGTCTTCGCGGTTCCCTGAGCGGCTGCATACTGCACGTTGTCGAAGGCGAGGAGCACGGAGCCGGTGGTGGCATCGACGAAGGCGACGTCGTGGATCGGGCCCTCGGCGTCGTCGCCGACGAGGACGACGCGGAACGCGAGGCGCGCCTCCGTGCCTTCGCGCGGCGGGAAGACGACGAGGTCGCTCGTGGCGACCGCGGCGCTCCGGGTCCCACGCGCTGCGCGGGCGATGCGCTCGGCGTCGTCCTTTCCGAGCGACGGCGTCGTGCCGAGCGTGTCGGGGATCGCGGCGAGGGCGTCGGTCACCTCGAAGACCTGGCCGTGGGAAGGGTCGACGTGCACGAGGACTTCGCCTTCGAAGACGGGGAGCCCTCGGTAGCGCTGCCCGAACCGCACGTGGCCGAGGCCGAGGGCGTCGAGGTCGAGGCGCTCGCGAACCAAAGTCCCCGCGCGGCCGATGCGGTCGAGGGCGACCGGGTCTCGTTCGAGGTGAGCCGTCGCCTGTGCGAGGACGGTTGTCGCCGCGCTCGCGGTGGGCGTGGGCGCGGTGCCGTCGCTGCATCCGGCGGCGAGGAAGGCGAGGGAGAGCGTGAAGGCCGATGCGAATGGCGGCCGAGGGCGAGACATGGGCACGCGCATGGTCGACGAAGGCTAGCGGGTCAAGGTAAACGGCCTATAAAAATCTTTCACGGCGGTAATGTGGCCACGCCAGGTGAGCGTTCCGCGGGGAAACGATGTGTTG
>CAIOHM010000425.1 GCA_903858055.1 uncultured delta proteobacterium | reverse complement strand
TCGTGGTCCTCGACGCGGTCCGCCGCACGGGCTCCTTCGCCGCCGCCGCCAAAGAGCTCCACCGCGTGCCTTCGGCGATCAGCTACGCGGTGAGCACGCTCGAGAGCGCGCTCGATCTTCCGCTCTTCGAGCGCACGAACCAGCGCGCAGTGCTCACACCCGCCGGTGCGTGCATCGTGCAAGAAGCCGAAGACCTCCTGAAAAAATCCAGGCGCCTCGAGCAGCTCGCGAGCACGCTCGGCGACGGCCTCGAGCCCGACGTGCGCCTCGTCGTCGACGCCGCTTACCCCATGGAGCCGCTCGCGCGCGTGCTCAAGGAGTTCACCGCACGTGACCTCCGCACGCGACTGCACTTGGACGTCGAGTGCCAAGACGGCGTGACCGATCGCTTCACGCGCGACGGTTCGGACCTCATGTTGACCCTCGAGCTCGCCGAGCCGTTCACGCGGCGCGCCACGCTGCACGCGCTCCCGGCGCTCGTGATGCTCCTGGTCGTCGGCGCGGACCATGCGCTCGCCAAGGAAAACTCCGTCTCCCACGAGCGCTTGCTCGACTTCACGGACATCGTCGTCCGCGACTCGTCGCCGAAGCTCCAGCACGCGCCGCCGCCCACCTTTCTCGGCTCGCGGCACGTGGTCCGCGTAAGCGACTTCCACACGAAGCTCCTCGCGATCCGTCAAGGTGTCGGCTTCGGCTGGATGCCCGAGCACCTCGTGCACGAGGGTCTCGCGAGCGGCGAGCTCGTGCGTGTTGCGCTCGCCGAAGGCAACCGGTGGACCTACGCCCCGCACCTCGTCGAGCGCAGCGGCGACCCGCTCGGGCGTGCCGCGCGGTTCCTCGTGGCGCTCCTCCTCGCGGACGCGAAGGGGCTCCCGATGGGCGACGTGGCGCTCCCCTAACGCGGGAACTGCGAGCGTTTTTCCTCGCGAACGTCGTGTTCGAAAATTTCGAACGCGGGCTTCGAAAAGCTCCGCGGGCGCGGCACGGGAACGCCTCGTACACGTCTCGCATGCGCCACTCGACCACCGCCCGCCTCCTCGCCGTCGTCGCCCTCCCCGTCTTCGCTGCGTGCTCGAGCGCGAGCAGCGACGGCCTCGAACCCGCGGGCGCCTTCGCCCCGAGCAACGGGTCCGTCGACGCCGGGTCGAACGCGAACGGCAACGGAAGCGGCAGCAGCGGATCGGGCTCGAACGGCAGCGGGACCGGCAGCAGCGGCGGTGTGACCTCGCCCGGCAGCAGCGACGTTCCCGCGACGAGCGGCTGCACCGAGGCCGCGAAGCTCGTGTACCTCGTCTCGAAGCAGAAGGAGCTCTGGGCCTACAACCCGGCTGCGAGCGGCACGGCGGCCTACCGCAAGGTGGGCGCCCTGCGCTGCAACACGACGAGCGCGCCGCAGACGATGGGCGTCGACCGCACGGGCACCGCGTGGATCTTCTACTCGGACGGCAGCCTCCACAAGGTCGACGTCACCACGGGCACCTGCTCGAGCGCGGGCTTCACGTACCCCGATGTCATCCCCTTCGAGGGCTTGAACCTCGGCTCCGGCTTCACGGCGCTCGGCGGCGACCCCACGCGCGAGACCTTCTTCCTCCTGCGCTCCTCCGATGGGCTCTCGACGCTCGACACGCGCGCGGCCCGGCTCACGGAGACCGGCAAGCTCGTCGGCTCGCTCGGCGAGCTCACGGGCGGCCCCGACGGGCGGCTCTTCGCGTTCAACCCGATGGGCACGCCGAAGATCAGCGAGGTCAACACGACCACCTTCGCGCTCACGCCCGTGAAGACGTTCGCCTCCTCGTTCTTCTCGGGGGTTCGTTCGTTCGCCCTCGCGCGCTACGCCGGCGCCTTCCACATGTTCACGGCGTCGCTCGACATCGACGGCATCGCCACGGGCCCCTCGAAGACCACGGTCTACGACCCCGCGACCGACACGATCACGACGCGCGACGCGAACATCGGCTTCACGGTCGTCGGCGCGGGCCAGTCGGTGTGCGTGCCGCCGCCCGCGATCCGCTAGTCCTTACGGTCACTCTTTCCCTGCAAACGCCCGCGCGACCTCGTCTTCGGTGACCACGCGGTTCCAGACGCGCACGTCGTCGAGGCTCCCGTGCCAGGGCCAGCGACCGGTGCCGTCGTCGTCGCCCACGTAAAGCGGGTGGCTCACGTTCACGCGCATCGGCTCGAGGCCGCGGTGCACGTCGCCGAACGGCTTGCCGTCGACGAAGAAGCGCACCTCGTGGGCCTCGTTGTCGAGGGCGAAGGCCACGTGGTGCCACTCGTGGAGCGGGAGCACGTAGCCCGCGTCGACGTGCTGAACCTCTGTCTTTTCGCTCACGAAACCGAGTTGAAGGCGCCGCTCGGTGCCCGCGGGCTCCGGCGTGGTCGTGAGGAGCCAGAAGCCGTCCGCGGGCCAGGTGCTCTTGCCCACGATGGTCGGCATGCGCGCGAGGTCGTCGAGCTTCACCCACGCAGCGACGCTGATGAGCCCCGTGGCGAAGCAGCGCGAGTTCGGCGCCGCGAGCCAGTGGTGCTGCTCGATGCTCACGCCGTGCCCGCTCCGCGCCTCCACGAGCGGCGGCGCGCCGTAGCGAAGCGCCGCGAGCGGTGCGGAGGAGCCCTCGAGCGAAAGGTCGAGGCCGAGCCCCGCGCTGTCGGCAAAACGCCCGTTTTCGTGGCGATCGAGCTCCCAACGCGCGACGAGCCCCGTGCGCGGGCAAGCACCGGGCACAAGGTCGACGGTGCGCGCGTTCTCCGAGCGGTAGAGGAAGGCTTCGCGCGCGGTCATGCGCCAACCGACGAGGGCGCCGAGCAGGGCGAACGCGAGCGCGCCGGTGGCGAGCGGCAGGGGCTTAACCACGAGGCCTCGGCAGGCGCGGCTTGAGCGAGGGCTTCCAGGCGAGGAGGAGCACCGGTGTCATGAAGAGATCGGCGAAGACCGCCGCCGCGAGGGAGACCGCGAGGAGCGTACCGAGGTGGTGGAGCCCGACGAACTCGCTCGCGTTGAGCGCGAGAAAACCCAGGGAGACCGCGCTCGCGGTGATGAACATCGGGAGCCCCGTGCTCTTCAAGATCTCGCGCGTCGCCACGAGGTGCGCCTCCGGGTGCCCCTCGGCCAAGAGCTCTTCGAGGCGCATGCGGAAGCGCGCGAGGAACTGAATCGTGTCGTCGTCGGCGACCACGAGCGTGATGGAGAACACGACCACGGTGGAGGGCTTCACGTCGATGCCGAGCACCGCCATCGTGCCGAGGGTCACGAGCAGCGGCGAGAGGTTCGGCACGAGGGCGATGAGCGCGAGGCGCAGCGACCGGAGCACGAAGAGGAAGAGCACGAAGGAGGTGCCGACGGCTCCGAGCAGCGAAAAAGCCAGGCCGCGCACGAGCGAATCGTAGATCCCGTCCGCGATGCCGTAGATGCCCGTGAGGCTCGCGCGCACGCCCGCCGCCTTCGCACGCTCCGCGAGCCAAGGGCGAAACTCCTCGAGGAACTGCTCCGAGTGCGAGGAGCCGTGGTCCGGCACGAGCGCGACGATCGCCGCCGAGTCGTGGTCCGACGAGAGCACATCGCGCATGACCTCGCGGTCCTCGACCATGTTGAGCTCCTTCACCGCGAGGCTCCGCAGCTCGGGGATCGGGTTCTTCTGCGCGTCTTCCTCGCCCACGAGGAGCGCGTGCGCCTTCTTCACCGCGCGCAGGTGCGAACCCGCGTTCTTCACGAGATCGCCGTGTTTCTCCTCGAGTTCCCGCGTCACCTCGTCGATGAAGTGGAGCACCTTGGGCTCGAGCATCGCGCCGCCGGGCGCGTAGCCGGCTTCGGGGAGCGGCTCGATGTGGATCGCCAGCGGCACGCTCCCGCCCGTCCGGTCCTCGAGGCGTCGAATGTCGTTCCAGAGCGGCGAGTGCGGCTTGAGGTCGTCGTAGGAGTGGTACTCCTTGCCCACGCGCAGCGCCCCCACGCCCGCGAGCGCCAGGATGGCGAGGAAGCACACCGTGATGCGGCGCGGGTGGTGCGTCACCACGTGGTCGACCCAGTCGATGAAGCGCGCGACGAGCTTCGCGGTGCCTTCTTGAGGAATTTCCCCTTCAATCGCGCCCGCGGGCGGCGCCGAAGGCTTCACGACCGTCAGCACGAGCGGGAGCACGGTCACGTTCGCGAGCCACGTGAGGAGCATGCCGCCGGCGGTGACGAGACCGAACTGCTGGATCATCGTCATGTCGTTGAGCGCGAGGCTCACGAAGCCCGCGGCGATCGTGATCTCGGTAAGCAGGCACGGCCACGCGCTCTCTTCGATGGCGTGGGCGATGGAGGCACGCCAGCTGCGCCCCTTCGCGAAGTTGCCGCGCGCGTCGTTGACGATGTGCACCGTGTCCGAGACCGAGATGATCATGCAAATCGTCGGCACGAGCTGCGTCATGACCTGCAGGGGCACGTCGACGAGCGCCATGAAGCCGAGCGACCACATGACCGCCACGAGGATCGTCACCACCGCGGCGACCACGGCCCCCACGCTCCGAAACGCCGCGTAGAGCAGCGTGAGGATCACGAGCAGCGAGAGCGGGAAGAGCGTGCCGAGGTCCTTGTTGATCAAGAACGAGAAGGCGGGGCGGATGATGGGCAAGCCCGAGAGCGTGAGCGTCTCCTGCACCCCCTTCGCGCGCGCGGCCTCCTGGTGGCGCGCGACGACCGGCGTGGCCTTCGCGAGGAAGGCCTGACGCGCCTCTTCTTTCGAGGCGATTTCCTTGCGAAGCGTCACCGAGACGTTCACCGACTGGCCGTCGGGGTGCGCGAGGCCGTAGCGGAAGAGCGGGTCCTCGGTCGCGGTCTTCTTCGCCGCCGCGAGGGCCTCGTCGCTCATGTGAGGAACGAAGAGCTTCTTCAAGAAGACGCTCACGCCGTCGGTCGTCACGTCTTGCGCCGAGCCGGGGCCTTGCACGCCCGCCACCTCGGGCATCGCGCGAAACTCGTCTTCGATGGCACGCACGCGATCGAGGCCCTCGTTCGTGAAGACGTCGGGCGCTTCGACCACGACGATCGCTTGCGCGTCGTCGAAGCCGAATTCCTTGCGGTACGCGTCGTACTCGAGGCGGCTCTTGTGCTGCGTGGGGAAGAAGAGCTCGATCGAGAGATCGACCCGGAGCTTCGCCATGGCCCCGAGGGCGAGCGCCGTGAGCAGCACGACGAAGGCCACTCCGCGCATGCGTTTTTCGAGGAGGGAGAGCAGGAATGCCATCGAGAGACCCTTCGTCAGAACTTGCCGCGGCCCACGAGGAAGGCCTGGGCGTTGCGCGCGTAGTAGCGTGCATAGGAGGCGTCGTCGCCCTCGAGCCACACGACGCCAGCGCGCACGTCCCAGCTCGACTCTTTCCAGGCGATTTGCGGCCGAAGGACGTAGCTTCGCGGGTCGAGCACGGCCGCGCCGCGGAGCTCGATCTCGAGGTGCTCGCGGAAGGTGTGCCGCACGAGCGCCCCTTGCGAGAGCGTGGTCTCGCTCACGAAGAGCAGCGGAGGTCCCGCCGGGAGATCGAGCAACTGCTGCGCGCTCGTCTCGAGGAGGACGAACGTGTCGCCGTCGCCCGGCTGCCATTCGATGCCGAAGACGCCCGTGGCCACGGGGACGAGCGGCGAGGTGAAGTCGCTGCGCAGCACGGGCGCGCGCGAATCGTACGCGCCCTCGATTTTCAGCACGACGGGCCCGAGCGCCCGCGCCACGTCGAAGCCCACGTGGAGGCGTCGCACGTAGGTCGAGAGCACGAGCGGCGCACCGCGCTCGATCGAGTCGAGGAAGGGCTTCGCGAGACCGCCCGCCGACGAGAGGTCCACCTGCGCGAGCGCCGTGCTCAGGTCCGGCGAGACGCGGAAGTAGGGCTGCGTGTGAAAGCCATAGTGGCCGTAGAACGCGCCGTCGAAGCCGCCCGCCTCCCAGCCGAGGCGCGCGCCCGCCGAGGGCTCCGTGAAGTCGAGGCGCGGCTTCTGCGATTGCCCGAGAATCGCCAGCATTTCCGCGCGCAGCGTGGGGTCGGCGAGCTTGCCCACGCGGTTCAGCACGTAGCGCAGGGAGGCCGGCGCCGACGGCTGCACGAAGGCGCCGTTCGAGCCCCAGAGGTCGAAGGAGTCCGGCTGGAAGAAGGGCGCCACGTGGAGCTGCAAGCTCGCGCTCGACCCCAGGGCGAGGTCGCCGCGCACGGCGAAGGTCGGCAAGCGCTGGAGCGCGGTCTCGGTCACGAAGGGGTCGCGCACGTCGCGCGCGTTCACCACGTCGTTCGGCGTGATGGCGTCGCTCTTTCCCCAGGCGATTCGCTGGAGACCCACGCGCAGGTCGAAGCGACCCTGGTAGAAGCCGACCCAGCCCTCGCGCACGACGCCCTCGAAGACCGTGCGCGGTTGGCTCTCGGAGGCGCCCGCGAAGGCGCTCGCGCTCGGCGAGGCGTTGCCGTAGGCGCTCCACGCGGCCGACGCGGCGACCACGGCCTCGAAGCGCTTGCCCTTGCGGTAGCGCGCGCGCAAGTAGGCTTGCAGGTCGCCGGTGGCGCGGTCGTAGGGCAACACCTCGCTCTCCGGGCTGCCCGTCACGGCGGAGAGCAGCGGATCGGCGGGCGCGCGGCGGTCGTCTTCCCCGTAGAGGCTCGCACGCGTGCGAACCCACCCGGTGAGCTCGAAGCGCTCGTCCTCGGGCGGCGTGCTCGGCGCAGGCGGCTTCGCGGGGGTCGTCGTGTCGTCGCTGCTGTCGAAGATCTCGCTGTCGTCGCTGGTCGCGGGCGCGGCGGCGGCCGGCGGTGACGGCGAGGTCTTCGCGGGGCTTGGCGCCTGCGTGTAGACCTCACGGACCGCGGGGACGCCGCGCTTCGGACCTTCGGGAGAACTCTCGCCTTTTGGCTTCTTTTTCGGGGCGGGAGCGACGGGCGCGGGTCGCGGCGCGGCCTTCTTCGCGGGGGCCTTGCGTGGCGGCGGCTCGTCGTCGAGCTCGATCACTTGCGCGTGGGCGACGCTCGCCGCGAGCAGGCCGACGAGCACCCACGACCACCGCGGAGACCCGGCCCCGTGCGCGCGCCTGCGACCAAGCCTTCGCGTCTCCCCCACCCGCGGCTCACTCTTTCTCGAGCGCGCGGCTCGTAAACTCGTCGTCCCCGATCGCGTCGGTCGGCTTGATCTCGTCGAGCGTGAGCTCCGTCGTGCGATTTTCCACGTGATTCGTCACGAGGCTCCGCGTGATGAAGAGCTTGCCCTCGACCTTCTTCGACTCCTTCGACTCGATGGTCTTGAGCGGCTGGCCGTTCGTGCCGAAGGCCACGGTCTTCATCGGGATGTAGTCGCTCGTGCGCGCCCACACCTCGATCTTCGCGTAGGGCGAGTCCCCCTTCGGCGTCACCTCGAGGTGGAAGCAGTCGAACTTGCCGACCTTCTCGGTGCCGAGGAGCTTCGCGCTGCCGTCGCGCAGGTCACGGCGATCCATGTCCGCGTAGGAAAAATCCGTCCCGGAGAACGAGCCCTTGCGCGAGGCGCCGGCGATGCGCTTCGCCTTCTTGAGCTCGGGGATCCACAAGAACCGATCGTCGTCGCCGTCGGCTTTCTCGACCTGCAAGAACGCTTGGCCCGCGAGATCGGCCGGGGCCGTGAAGCGGAGGAGGCTCTTGGTGAGACGCGGGCCGGCCTTGCGCGACTTCGACGCGAACGCCATCTCGCGCGGCGCGCCGCTCGCG
>CAIOHM010000424.1 GCA_903858055.1 uncultured delta proteobacterium | reverse complement strand
GCGCTCCTCGGCGACGGCGGCCCTCTTGCGCAGCTCGCGGTCACCGTTGTCGTGGCGCGGCCCTTGGGCCAAGACGACGATCGCTACGAGGTGCTCCTCTCGGAGCGCGGGCGCGGCGCGTTTGCGCGGGGAATCTGGGTTTTTCCAGGCGGGCGCGTCGACGCCGAAGACGCGCGCGACGACCTCATGGGCGACCCGGTGGTCCGCGAGGTCGCCGATCGCTTCGGCATCACGCTCGGTCGCGCCGCCGCGCTCGTGGTCGGCGCGGTGCGTGAGCTCGCGGAAGAGACCGCCATCGCGCGCCCGGGGCCCGCGGCGTTCACGCTCGGCGAGGAAGCCTGGCGTGCGGTGCGTGAAGGCTCGTTCGTGTTCGACGCGCCGTCGGGGCCGCTGTGGTCGCTCGCGCGATGGCTCCCACCTCGCATCGAGATGCGTCGCTTCGACACGTACTTCCTCGCGTGCGAGGTCCCGCCACGCACCGAGGTCCGCGCCGACGGCGTCGAGCTCCGGGCTCACCGGTGGCTCACGCCGGCACAGGCCATCGCCGCCTTCGCCGAGGGCGCGCTGCCCCTGCTTCCGCCGACGTACCGCTCGCTCGCGGAGCTCGCCGCGTTCCCGACGTTGACCGCCCTGCGCGCGGCCTTCGCAGGCCATTGGCCGCCCGTGAACGCACCCACCGTGCGGGCGCCCACGGCCGCCGAGGGGGGCGTGGTCGTGACCGAACTCGGCCCTGGGTCACGCCCCGGCCTCGACGGCACCACGGGTCACGCCTTCCGCTTCGACGGCGAACGCTGGACCCCGCTGCGCGTGTGAGCGGAACGCGACAGTCAGGGCGCAACGCGGAACGCGTGGGCGAAGCCGTGAAAATCGTGCGTGAAGCAGGTGGCTGCGTCGGTGCCCTCTGCTACCCTCACGCTCCGGATTCCAGGGAGCTTCGATGCGTCTTTCGGGTGCTTGGCTAGGCCTCGCCGTTGCGGGTGCCGTTGCGGGTTGCAATTCCGGCTCGGGGTCGACGAACCCGCCGGTGGATCCCTGTCTGCTGACGAGCTGCGACGACGCGGGGTCGCCGGTGCCTGCAGACGCGTCGGTCCGCGACGGCGGGGAGCCCAAGCCCGACGACGCCTCCGTGTCGGACGCCGCTTCCGGTGCGGTCATCGGCTGGGACGGCTCGCGTCCGCCCTACGACGCGGCGGTGCCCGTGCGCGACGCGGCCTGGGAAGACGGCGGCGTGGTGGGGCCGGGCGGGCCCGTGTTGCCGGGCGAGCCGCCAAACCGTGCAGTCTGCACGAATGCGGGGCCACTCGGGTTCAGCACGAAAGACCTCGTGGCGACCGCGGGTTCGCGCGGCACGGGCAGCCCCGACGCCGGCCCGTTGAGCGACCCGTTCACGAACGCCTGGGGCGCGGCGGCGAACCGAACGGGGGCGCCAGGCCCCGCGCTGATCGTCCTCGACACGATCGGCCTCCTGCCCGACGGCGGCGCGCGCGGTCTCAAGATCGGCGCGCCCCGGGCGGACGTGGCGAGCGGTCCTTTTGGGTTCTTGCAGGTTGCACAGAACCCGCTCGCGGCCAACTGGAGCGTCTTCAACACCTACGTGGTCTCGGCGGACACGACCGCGACCGCGGGGCCCGCCGCCAAGCTGCGCTTCAAGGCCGTTTCGGGTGCGAGCGTCGACATCCCGTTCGTCGCCGCGAAGCTCGATGCTCGCTTCTCGATCGACCAAACCACGGAGGCTTGCAAGGCTCTCACCGTCTCGGGCCTCGAGGTCTACGTGCCCGCGTCCGCGGGCTCGACGGTGTTCGAGGGGCAAGCGCTCAGCAGCTGGCTCGGCGCCGCGAACGCGGTCCTCGGTGGGCAGCAGGGTTACTGGCGCATCACGCTCCGCGGAAGCGCGCCGGCCGTCGCCCTCTTGGGGAACCCATGAAGCGCGCTCTCTCCTCGCTCGTCGCCGCGAGCTTGCTTGCGGTATTTGCCTGCGCGACGCCGCCGACCGAAGCTCCCTCGGTGGACCCCACGGGGTACGTCCAGACGACGGTGAGCGCCGAGTCGCTCTCGACGCAGGGCCTGCTGCCGACCTACCCCGCGTGCTGCCCCGGCACCGAGTGCTGCGCGCCGCCGTACTACTGCGCGTACTTCGACACGGCGGACGCGAGTCTCGGCGACGCGGGTGCGACGATGAACACCGCGTCGGGCATCCGCCTCCAAGGCGCGAGCCCGACCCCGGGGGTCGGTGCAGCTTGCAAGAATGTCAACGCGCCTGCCTTCGCCGCGCCGGTCGTCCTCGCGACGCTCATGTCGTACGACACCGCGATGGACGACGGCCAGAACGTGCTGGCTGTCTGGGAGAACGACAACGACCGCTGGCTCGTCGACGGAGCGCGGCGCGGCCTCGGGGACTTCGCGACCGACGGCACGCTCTCGAACGGCCTGCGCGGCATCGTGGGGCGGCAGCCGCTCTGGCGCGGCTACGACTGCAACTGCTTCCTCGGCATCTGTGTGTCGACGTGCTGGGATTTGCGCTGCGACCAGGGTTCCTACGACAGCGTCGGGGCGGGGACCTACACGCTCGCGTCCCAAGGCGCGACCATGGTGAGCAAGCTCCCGGACCCCTACTGGAACGACGACTTCACGGACATGGGCAGCGGCAACCCGATCTCGCTCGGGTGGCGCACGCTCAAGTCTCGCCTCACGAACTACTGGAACACGAACAAGGTCGCGACCCTCGCGATCATCGTGACCGCGGCGGACTACCAGTACGGGTGCGGCCTCGGCATGAACACGCTCGCGAGCGAGGCCTACGCCGCCGCGTTCCAGCCGCCCGCGGGCCAGCCGCGCATGGCGACCGACGTCATCGGCTTCAACATGGGCTCCTCGATGCGGAGCGCCTTCGACACCGTTCGCCTGAACGGCTGGGGCGCCATGAGCCAGTCGTGGCCGAGCGACGCGCGCACGCAAATGCGAAACGCGATGACGTTCATGCGCGGCCAAGAGCAGACCATGGCGTTCTACGTCAACCCGCCCGCGAACGGCGAGGCGATCGACGACGCGAGCTTCAAGTTCTACCTCACGACCGACGGCACCGAGCGGTTCATCCCAAACGCCGGCGCGCAGGCGGGCTGCGGCAGCTCGGCGCAGGGCTACTGGCTCACGCGCCCGGAAGGCGCGAACGGTCGCATTGTCATCAACCTCTGCCCGGGCACCGTGGGCCTCGCGGCGGGGGCGTTCACGATCTCGGGGCGCGTGGTGTACGACTGCGTGGAGCAGTTCCCGACCGCGGCCACCTACGTGCGCGACTTCGATCTCTCGCGCTGCGGAACCTCCGACAAGACCCGCTCGCGCGCGCTGCGCTTCGACTGGGACACGGCCCTCGCCGGCGACACGGGCGTCACCTTCCGCCTGAAGTTCGCGCCGCGTCAGGCGGACCTCGCCTCGTCTTCCGTGGCGGTCACGGCTTCGGCGCTCCAGTGGGTGCCGGGCAGCGAGGCGACCTTCGTGGACCTCACGAACGCAGCGATCGCGCAGCTGCCCGCGAATTACCAGTGGGCCCGCGTCGAGATGCAGCTCCTTGCCTCCGTGGACCTCCGCCGCTCGCCGACGGTGGAGAACTGGAAGCTCACCTTCACGTGTACGGACGGTAACTGATGCTTCGTGTGCAATCTGCATCCGTGCTTGCCGCGCTCGGCCTCGCCCTCGCCGCGCCCATCGCCTGCTCGAAGGAAGGCTCGTCCACGGCGCAGCCGACCGATCCGTGCCTCTTCACCGATTGCAGCGGCGACGCCTCCACGCCCGTGAAGCCCGACGCTTCCGTCGTCGACGCGGGCCGCGTGGACGCCGCGCCCCTCGGCGACGGGTCGCCGGGCACGGGGGTCGTCGGGTGGGACGGCTTCGTGCCGCCGCCCGCGGACGGCAGCAGCACGGGCGTGCCCATTCGCGACGCCGAGTGGGATCCCGACGGCGTGTCGGGTCCGACGGGGCCCATCAACGGAGGACCGCTGCCGGAGAGTACGCCTTGTGGCGACGGTCCCGTGGCCTTCGCAACGAACCAGCTCGAGGTCATCACGCAGGGCCCCGCGGCGATGCCCCAAGCCTTCGCGACGCAGTGGGCGAGCGCGGTGGCCCGCGGGGGTTCACCAGGTCCTGGTCTCGTGCTGCTCGCCGATTCGGGCGCCGTTGACGGGGGCACGCGCCGCTTCCGCTTTGGCGCGCCGCTCGCTTCGGGCTCCGGCTTCTCGTTCTTGGCGCAGCCGAATAACCCCTTCGCGTCGACGTGGTCCTTCACGCCGGCGAGCTACGTCGAGGCCAAGCAGGCGACCTCGGTGAACCTCAACGCGGCCGTGCTTCGCTTCCGCACGGCGGCGGGGAGCAACGTGGACGTGCCCGTCGTCGATGCGGCCTTCCAAGGCGCGATTCGCGGCGCGAGCGGCGATGCGGGCGGCTGTACGGCGCTCGGCAACATGGCCGTGTGGCTCGTGGTCCCGGCGGCTGCAGGCTCGATCGTCCTCGAGGGCCAGTCGCTCGCGACGACGCTGGGCAGCGCCTCCGTGCAGCAGCCAAGCGGTGTCGTCGGGTGGACCGTGCGCCTCTTCGGCACGCTGCCCAAGGTGGCGTTCGTGGGAGCGACTCCATGAAGCGCGCGATCTTTGGGCTCGTGGCCGCGGCGCTCGCGGGCGCCATGGCGTGCTCCCAGGCCCCGACGGCAGCCCCGGCGGTTGCAACCCCGGCGGTGAACGAACCCGACGCGGGCGGCTGCTTTTTCCCGAAGGAGAGTGCGGTCGACGGCGGCATGCGAACCATGGGCCTCTCGGTGCCGACGACGGCGGCAGGGTCGTGCTGCCTCGAAGACAAGTGCTGCAACCCGTTCTGCGCGTACAGCGACTCGATCGACGCCACGGTGCTCGCGGGCCCTTCGTTCGTGAGCGCGGACGGCCTGCGCTTGGCGCCGACGTCGACCACGTGCCGCAACCAGGGCGCCGTGGCGTCCATGGCGCCGATCGCGACGGCCGTGGTGCTCGGCTACGACTACGCGTCGTACGACGGCGCCGTCGATCCGTTCCAAGGCTTCGTTGTAAAGTACAACCGCCTGGGTTTCGGCGACTACTTCGCGAACGCCACGCTCGCGATGGGCTCGCTCGGCGCAGTGGGGCGCGACCCGCTCTTCACGGGCTCGGGCGGAATCGACTGCAACCAGGCGAACTACGACAGCGCGGTGAGCCCGGTGCTCGGCGTGACGCCAAACGCGGGCACGCTGCTTGGCTATTGGCCGTCGCCAGGAAACTTGGACTGGTGGGGCCAGCCGGCCGGGAACCCGGTGACGCTCGCGCTGCGCGCCGCGCGGGCGAAGCTGCTCTCGTATTGGAACGCGAACAGGACGACGTCACTCGCGACGGTGCTTCAGGTGAGCGACTTCCCCTCCGCGTGCGGCGACAGCCTGACGCAGCTGAACAACCAGGCGTGGGCGAACGTGTGGGGCACGGGCACGGGCGTGGAGCCGCGCATCGAGACCGACGTGGTCGTCACGAACAACGACTACTTCTCGAGCGGGTACAACTACCAGTACGACATCGTGCGCCGAAACGGCTGGGGTGCACTCTACACGTACGGGAACCCCTCGAACTCGGACGTGCAGACGAGCGCTCAGAGCGCGCTCTTCTTCATGCGCAAGCAGATTGCCGTGGACCGCTTCGTGGTGAACCCGCCCGCAAGCGGCGAGCGCGTGGATTTTCGCACGTTCAAATTCTACCTGACCATTGATGGCCGCGAGACCCTCCTCCCGAACGCCGGCGCGCTCATCGGCTGCGGGAACACGCAGCCCGGGTATTACACGACACAGCCGGAGGGCGACGCGGGGCGCATCGTGGTGCACCTGTGCCCGGTGAGCTCGGGGCAGGCGGCGGCAGGGTCGGTGATCTCGGCGCGCGTGGTGTACGACTGCGAGAGCGTGAACACCTCGGTGGCGACGTGGACGAGGCCGTACTCGTTCGACATGACGAAGTGCCCCGCTTCGGACGCGCCGACGGCGACGCGCTTCGAGTGGGACGCGGACGTGCCGAGCAACAGCTGGATCGAGTTCCGGCTTGCGTTCGCGCCGACGGTGGACGGAGCGCAGACGGCGCCAGTGAACTACCGCTTCTACGCGCAGGGCTGGGTGCCCTCGAGCGCGAGCGGGTACATGGAGCTGCCGCGGCTGGCGCCACTCAGCGCGCTCCCCGCGGACTACCGCTGGGGGCGTCTCGAGGTGGAGCTGCATGCGAGCTCGGACCTCAAGTACTCGCCCTCGCTGAGGAACTACGCGTTCAAGTTCACGTGCGGCTCGGCGTGCGTGCCGACGACGTGCGCGGCGCAGGGGAAGAACTGCGGAACCATCGACGACGGCTGCGGCAGCACGCTGAACTGCGGCACGTGCTCGGGCACGGGCGTGACGTGCGGCGGCGGCGGTACGGCGAACGTGTGTGGTTGCACGCCGCAAACCGTGGCGCAGCTCTGCGACTACCGCAACTGCGGGAGCTACACGGCCGCCGACAACTGCGGCCAGACGCGCACGGTGAACTGCGGCACGTGCACGGGCACGGGCGTGTCGTGCGGTGGCACGGGCCTCACGAACGTGTGCGGGTGCCCCGCAGCGACGGACGCGACGCTCTGCGCGGCGGCGGGCGCCGAGTGCGGCGCGCTCACCGTGACGGACAACTGCGGCGCCGTGCGCAACATCCCCAAGTGCGGCGACTGCGTGCTCGCGAACGCCACGCCCGTGTGCACGGCCAACAACAAGTGCGCCGTGGGTACGTGCAACGCGACGTGGAGCAATTGCAACGCGTCCACACCGGACGGCTGCGAGACCTCGCTCGTGACCCTCACGGACTGCGGCACCTGCGGCAACGCATGCAACCCCGCCAACGCGACGGGCGCGAGCTGCGCGAGCGGCGCCTGCGGCTACACCGCCTGCAACACGGGCTTTTCGAACTGCGACAGCAACACGCCCAACGGCTGCGAGACCAACATCCGCACGGTGCAGAACTGCGGCGCGTGCGGCGCGGTCTGCGCGCGCAACAACGCCGTGACCGCCTGCGACACGGGTACGTGTCAGTTCGTCTCCTGCAACGCCGGCTGGGTGAACCGCGACGGTGACCCGAACAACGGCTGCGAGTACGCGTGCACGTTCCTCAGCAGCACCGACGAGCCCGACGACGCCTTCACCGACGCGAACTGCGACGGCCTCGACGGGATGATCGCGAGCGCAATCTTCGTCGCGCAGACCGGGAACGATGCGAACGCAGGCACGCAGGCGGCGCCAAAACGCACGCTCCAGGCGGGGATCAACGCGGCGCAAGCCGCGGGAAAGCCCCACGTCTACGTTTCCGGCGGCACCTATGCCGGCAACATCACGCTCGTTAACGGCGTCTCCGTGTACGCGGGCTACAATGCCGCGGGCGGCTGGAGCCGCAGCGCTGCCGCGGCGGGCGTCGCGACGATCAACGGCGCTTCGGGGGTGGGCAACGCGGTGCTCGCGGTCACGGGCTCGAACCTCACGAGCTACACGGTGCTCGATCGTCTGGTGATCAACGGCGCGAACGCGAGCTCTGCGAGTGCGGCCAGCATCGCGCTCGCCTGCACCAACTGCACCGCGCTCTGGGTGAAGAACTCCACCCTCGTTGGCGGCGCGGGCGCTGCGGGCTCGAGCGGTTCGCCGGGCGCGAACGGCGCGTCCGGCGGCTCCGGCACCAACGGGGCGAACGGTGACCCTGACGGGTCGTCGAACGGGTTCGGCGGCGTTGCTGGGAGCTCGCCGTGCGGCGCGACCGGCGGTAACGGCGGTCGAGGTGGCTACGGCGGGAGCGGCTCCGGGGGCGGAGGTTCCGCGACGGGGGCGAACGGTGGCAACGGCGGCAGCGGCGGAAATCCGGGGCGCG
>CAIOHM010000423.1 GCA_903858055.1 uncultured delta proteobacterium | reverse complement strand
GTCGAGCGTACCTTCCCCCTGCACAGCCCGCGCATCGAGAAGATCGAGCGCATCGCGCAGGGTGTCGTTCGCCGCAGCCGCCTCTTCTATCTCCGTGATCTGAGCGGCAAGGCTGCTCGCATCAAGGACGCGAAGAACGGCTGAAAGGCCCTTCGGTCGAACGCGGAACGCCCGGCTCTCGAGTCGGGCGTTTTCGTTTGTTGCACCTTACACGCTGCATCTTGCATGTTGCATGAAGGCAAAAAGAAACCCGGCGCATCGGCACCGGGTTCTTTCGTCTTCGCGCAGGCGGGCGCTCAGTCCGCGCGGCTCGGCGGCGGGCCGAGCTGGATGCGCTCGCCGACGTACGCGCCGATGAGCGTGAAGAGCACGCCGATGGCCGCGAGGATGACGTAGAGGAACGTCGGCAGGACGCGGACGGTCTGGGACTCGACGAGCAAGAACGTGGTCGGCACGGAGACCATGAAGGCCGCGACCGTCGGCTCGATGAACGTGCGGCCCGGCGAGACGAGGCCCGTCAAGATGCCGCCGAGGAACCATACGGGGATGCACATGACCATGCCGTTGCCGCCCTCGAAGTCGAGGAGGGAGACGGCGCGTGGCAGGCCGAAGATCACGATGGCCGTGAGCGCCGCCTGCACGACGAGCGCGAGGCCGAGCCACTGCAGCGAGACGCCCTCTTGCTGGTAGCGACGCTCGAGCTCTTCGTCCTGGCTGCGCTGAACGCGCACAGGGCCGCTCTCGAGCGCTTGCCCGCACTGGATGCAGCGCGCGCTGCCCTTCGGGTTCTTGTCGCAACCGCAGTTGCTGCAGGTGATCATTGCTTCAGCCATGGAGTCTCCGAGTCGCGGCAGACTACCTGGCTTGCGCGCACAGCGCAACGAGCCGCGATGACGCCTACTGGCTCACGAAGCTGAACGGCAACGTGGCGGTGGTCGGAGCGCCCGTCGCCGGGAAGGTCCACTCTTTGATCTGCTGACGGATGCACGCCGTCACGGCGGCGTCGGTGCCCTGCGCGTCGACGCTCGACACGCGCCCCGACCCTTCGATGGAGATGGTCGCCTGCACCTTCACGGCGGCCTCGTGGTTCTCGATGCGCTCCCAACAGGCGCGACGCAGCTGAATCTTGCGCTGCGAGAGCACGGCGGCGATCTGGCCTTCCGTGAGGGACGCACCGCCGCCGCCGAACGAGGGCATCGGCGGTGGAGGCGGGGCGGCCGTCACCGGGCGCGCCACCGCAGGGACTGCCGCAGGCGCGGGAGCAGGAGCGGACGCAGGTGCTGGCGCGCGCGGTGCAGGTGCAGGGGCCGCCGCGACACGCGGAGCCACCTTTGGACCCTTGTCGTCCGCCGCTGCGGGGGGCGGCGTGGGCACCTCGTCGAGTTTCTCATCGGCGCTCGACGAAGCCGGTGCAGACTGCACGGATACGGCCCCACCTGCGGGAGCCACGGCGGACGCGGGTGCCGAGAGACGCCCGGCCGCGAAGCCGACGACGAGACCTACGAGGAGGCCCACGACCACCGGGCCCTTGCTCGCCGACGTCGCCTTGGCAGGGCGCACGCTCGCCGGCGTCGACGGGAGCTCTCCGCGCGGCGAGGGCGCGGTCTCGGGCAGGGCAGCCGTCGTGGCGGCCGGCAGGGCGGGCGACTCGACGACGGGCGGCGGCGCGAGGTCCGGAGAGGAGTCGAGGATCGCGCGGAGCTCGTTCGAGATCGGCGTGGCTGCGAGCGTCGCCGTATGCGCAGGCGGGGCCGGCGCAGGCGCGCGTTCTACGGCAGGCGCAGGTGCGGGTGCGGGTGCGGGTGCGGGTGCGGGTGCGGGCCGCGGCGCAGGCTCGGGCAAAACGACGGCCGAGCGTGGCGCGGGTCCCGGCTGCAGCGCAGGTCCGATGGCCTCGAGGAGCTCGGCGAGGTCGCCGACAGGCTGCCATTCGGCGAGCCCTTCGCGCCACGCGAGCGAGCGATCGTTGATGAGACCTTCGCGCGCCTTCGCGACGAGCTCCACGATGGCGATCGGCCCCACGGGCGCGCCGCCGATGGCGACGTACCAGAAGTGCGCGGGCAGCTCGGAGGCCTCGGCGCCGAGAGCGAGGCGCAGCGACTCGGGCGCGCGATCGAAGCCTGGCGACGAGTCGAAGGGCAAGCGCGACGGAGGACCGACCTCGGGCGCCGGAAAGCTCGGCGACGCAAGCGAGCGCGCCGCGAAGCCGTCACCGAGGCGGGTCTCCGGTGGCGGGGCGATCGGGTGCTGCTCGGTCGCTCCGAGCTCGGCTGCGAAGTCGCTCACTTCGGGGGCCTGCACAGGCTTCACCTCGATGGAGTTGCCGCACTTGCGGCACTTCATGCGGATGGTCTTGCCCGCGACCTTCTCGTCGGCGACCTGGTACTTGGCTTGGCAGTTCTCGCAGCTAAAGCGCATGGCAAAGGCCTTGAACCAACAGACCTAACAGACCGTGAGGCGAGCGCGAAGCATCGCCCTCCCCTCGCCCGCCGAAATTGCGAAGGTCCGCGAACGACGCAGCGCCGCGCTCACGCGTCCGCGTTCCCGTGGCGCATCGAGTCCTCGAGCGCGCGCTTGTACGACTGGTACCGCCCTTCGCGGATCGCCTCGCGCGCGCCCGCCACGAGCTCGCCGTAGAAGTGCAAATTGTGGAGAGAGAAGAGCCGTAGCGCGAGCACCTCGCCCGCCACGTACAAGTGCCGCAGGTACGAGCGCGTGTAGCCACCCGTGCACGCATGGCAGCCGCACTTGGCGTCGAGGGGGCGCATGTCGTCTTTGAAGCGCGCTTGCTTGATGACGACCTTGCCGAAGCGCGTGAGCGCTTGCCCGTTGCGCGCGTTGCGTGTGGGCAGCACGCAGTCGAACATGTCGATGCCGTGCTCGATGCCCGCGAGCAAGTCGAACGGCGTCCCGACGCCCATCAGGTAACGGGGCCGCTCGGGGTCGACTTCGTGCGCCATCTCCGCGAGGGTCTCGACCATCTTTTCAATGGGCTCACCGACGGAGAAGCCGCCGAGCGCGAGGCCGTCGAAGCCCGGGTCGAGCGCCGCGAGCTCGGCCGCGTGCGCACGCCGAAGGTCCGGGTGAGTGCCGCCCTGGATGATCCCGAAGAGCGCCTGATTTCCACGGCGCGGCGCTGCGAGCGCACGCTTCGCCCAACGTGTGGTCTCGCGCACGGCCTCTTCGATCTGCGCGCGCGGCGCATCTCCAGGTGGGCACACGTCGAGCTGCATTTGGATGTCGGCCCCGAGCAGGCCTTGCACGCGCACGGCTTCCTCGGGCGAGAGCTCGTGCTTCGAGCCGTCGAGGTGCGAGCGAAAAATGAAGCCCTTCTCGGTGCGCTTCACGAGGTTCGACGGTGCGGGCGCGGCGCCTTTCTCACCGCGAGCACCGAGGGCCGCCGCGAGCGAGAACGCCTGAAAGCCGCCCGAGTCCGTGAGCATGGCGAAGGGCCATCGCGTGAACCCGTGGAGCCCACCGTGCGCAGCCACCGCCTCGGGGCCCGGCCGCAGCCACAAGTGGTACGTGTTGCCGAGCACGATCTTCGCGCCGGTGCTCGCCACTTCGTCCATCGTGAGGGTCTTCACGGAGCCCTGCGTTCCCACGGGCATGAACGTGGGCGTCGGCACGAGCGCGTGCGGCGTGGTGAATTCGGCGGCGCGCGCGTGCCCGTCTTGCGCGAGGACCTTGAACGCGAAGCCTTCGGCGCGGGGAGCCGTCATGGGATCGACCTCTCGAGGAGCATCGCGTCTCCGTAGGAGAAAAAGCGGTACTCTGCAGCAACGGCCTCTCGGTACACGGCGCGCATCGTGTCGAGGCCAACGAAGGCCCCGACGAGCGCGAGCAGCGTGGACTCCGGCAGGTGGAAGTTCGTGAGCAGCTTGTCGACGACGCGGTAGCGGAAGCCCGGCTGAATCAAGAGGCGCGTCTCGCCGCCGCCCGCGATCACGTGGCCTTCGCGCTGCGGGTCGGCCGCGCTCTCGAGCGCACGCACCACGGTCGTTCCCACGGCCAACACCGGCGCACGCCGCGCGCGGGCCTCCGCGATGGCCTCGGCGGTCGCCTCGGGCATGCGGTAGGGCTCCGCATGCATCGGGTGATCGTCGAGGTCTTCGACGGTCGGGGTCTCGAAGGTGCCGAGCCCAACGTGGAGCGTCGTCGTCGCGAAGTGCACCCCCTTGGCTTTGAGCGCTTCGACGAGCTCACGTGTAAAGTGCAAGCTTGCCGTGGGAGCCGCGCTCGCGCCGATCTCGCGTGCGAAGATGGTCTGGTAGCGCGCGGAGTCCTGTTCGTTGGTCGCCCGCGTGATGTAGGGCGGGAGCGGCACGTCGCCCGCGACCTCGATGGCCGCTTCGAGGGAGATTCCACCAAGCGCGACCAGGTCCGCGATCACCATCTTGCCGCGACGCTCGACGACCGTCGCCTCGATGCCCGCGAAGTCGACGACGGCGCCTTCACGGAGCGGCTTGGAAGCGCGACCCATGCATTCCCAGCGCCCGCGGTCGCCCGCCTGCTCGAAAGGACGATGAAGCAGAAACTCAACCGCCCCGCCGCTCCCGCGCTTGCGACCGCGCAGACGCGCCTTGCGGACCCGCGTGTCGTTCACGACGACGAGCGTCCCCGGCGCGACGAGGTCGACGAGGTCACGCACGCGGCGATGGCGCTCGAGGCCGGACGCCGCGGCCACCAAGAGGCGCGCCGAGTCGCGCGGCTCGACGGGGTTTTGCGCAATGAGGCCTTCGGGGAGATCGTAGTGGAGGTCGGAGATCTTCACGGCTTGCGAGCGACCAGGGAAAGGGTCCGCACGAGCCACGAGGCTCGCGGGTGCATGCGCGCTCTTTCCCGGCGACCGCTAGCTCACGCGGCCACGCGAATCGAACACGATGTTCAGGCGGGTCATCTTGCGCCACAGCGTGGTCGCCGAGATGCCGAGAAGGTCCGCGGCGCGCTCGCGGTTGCCATCGACCTCACGCAACGCCGCGAGAATGGCAGCCTGCTCCGCTTCGTCGACCGCGCGGTCGAGCGGGACGACAGAAGCCGCCCGCGCCGCTGGAGTCGTCCCCGTCGCCCCGAAGGTGGGGCGCTCGAGCACGAACTCGTCGCCGAAGATCATGCCGCCGTCGGGGACCTCCTCCACGGCACGCGCAATCACGCTCGCGAGCTCGCGCGCGTTGCCGCGAAACTCCATGCGACGAAGGGTCTCCATGGCACGCTCATGGAGCGCCACGCGCTTGCCCATGCGCTTGGCGGCCTCGGCCACGAACGCGTGGGCGAGGTCGGGCAAGTCGAGCTCGCGCTCGGCGAGGCTCGGGAGCTGGAGTCGCCCGCCCGCGCACGCGTAGTAGAGATCGCTCCGCATGCGACGCTCCGCGAGGAGCTCCTCGGGCGAGGCCACGGTCGCGAGCACGAGGCGCGTGTCGACCGTGCGCGTGAGGCCGTCCATGGGCGAGGTGACTTGCGAGGTCTCGACGTAGCGCGCGAGCTTCGCTTGCGTGCCGAGCGGGAGGTCGGCCACCTCTTCGATGAACACGGTGCCCCCGTCGACTTCCTCGAGGAGCCCGCGCCGCGCGCTGACGGC
>CAIOHM010000422.1 GCA_903858055.1 uncultured delta proteobacterium | reverse complement strand
TCCCTGCGAACTTCCTCGCGATCGTGATCGCTTCTTCGAAGCGCGTGCGCGCCTCGGCCGCGCTCGTGAGCCCCGAGAAGCGCGCGTCACGGGCCTCGCGCATGCGCACGGCGAGCCCCTCGCTCACGTCGATCGGCAGCGCCTCGGCGAGCACGCGCGCGAGGGCGTCGTCACGGAGACCCCGCACCGAGCCGCCCGAGAGCCCCGCCGCGAGCGCCTCGACCACGCGCACCGTGAGCCCCTCGAGCGCCGCGGGCTCGGCGCGCTTCGCCTCGGCCTCGAGCTCGGCGAGCACGCGCCGAAAGCTGGGTTTTCGCTGACGAAACCGGGCGAAGAGCGACGACATGCCGCGCAGGATCGCCGTGAGGAGCGCGGCCAACGGAACCACGGCCACGAGGGCCACCGGCGCGAGGAACACGCGTCGAGGGATCGCCGTCGTCACCGGCTCGAGCGTCGGCTCCGGCGCGTTTGCGATGGGCGCGGGCAGCTCGTCGAGGCCGCGCCGGTCGCGAGTCTCCGCCTGCGCCCCGCCCGCCACGGCACGCACGACGACGCTGCCGAGCTCCGCCTCCACACGCGCATACGTTTTCGCGCGCGGGTCGAAGGTGACGAAGCCGATCTTTCCCAGGTTTTTCTGGCCCGCTGCACGCACACGCACGGCCCAGGTGAACGTGCGCCGGCCGCCCCAATGAGCCTGCTCCTCGGCGGCGAAGCTCTCGCTCACGTCGGGCTCGAGCCACTCGAGGTCGGTGCTCTCGGGCACGACGAGGCGCGACGGCCCCTGGCCTCGTCCATCGACGGTCGCCTTCACGACGAAGGTGCCGCCTTGATCGAACGTACGCGGCGCGACCTCCACGCCGATGGCGTAGCTGCCCACGGTGCCCGGCACGTAGCCCGCAGGACGCGCGCGTGCCGGAGCTTCGCCCACACGCACCTCGAGGACGTTGCTCGCGCGGTCGCCCTCCCGCGTTCCGAGCCACTTCAGGCGCATACCGCCAATCTCGAGCTTCCCCGCCGCGAGCGGGAAGAGCGCGACCTTGCGGAGCAAGTACACGCGGTAGATGGCCTCGCCCACACGCGCATGCGCAAGGAGCTTCGGCGGCTGCGCGTCGTCGAGGAGCGTATGGCGGAGAAACTTCGCCGCGGGGGCCTCGTGGAGGTCGGTGAACTGCGGGTCGCTGAGGCGCGTGTCGGCGTAGAGCAGCACCGTGTGGGTCACTTGCTCGCCGAGGATCGCGCTCGCTTTGTCGACCTTCGCCGCGAGGAAGATGCCTGGCTGCGGTGCGCGGTCCATCGCGTAGGCCGGGTCGGTCTCGGGCTCGAGAAGTGGCTCGAATTTCGGCTCGCCAAAGGGATCGATGGGTGCGCGGCCGAAGAAGCCGAAGGGGTCGAAGGGGCTCGCCGCCGCGCCGCGACGACGCGTGTCGCGCGGCGCCTCGCGCACGACGCGAACGGTGATGCGTCGGCTCGCGAGCACGCGGTCGCCGACGCGCACGGTCGCGGGGCCGATCGTGAAGGTGCCCGTCTCCGAGGCACGCACTTGCCAATGCGCTTCGACGCCGAGCCGATCGATTCGCACGCCGTTGACGATCGACACGTTCGTGGAGGTGCCGACCGAGGGCCTCGACGCAACGAGGCCGCGCGGGAGCTCGAGCTCGGGGAAGCGAGGCATTTCCGCGGCTTGAGCCACGAGCTGGACGTCGAACGCCTCGCCGAGACCGACGGTCGCCGACTCCACCGAGAGCTCGACGACGGGCGCCGCTTGCGCCCACGCGCTCTTCGCATCCCAAGTCATGAGGAGCGCCGTGAAGCCCACGAGCAGAAGCGCGAAGAGGCGCTTCGCGTAGCGCAACGAGAACGGGCGACGCGCGCTCACTTGTCGACCAGGCCTCGGCTCTGCTTCAACTGACGACGAATCGCTTCGCGCTGGAGCGTGGGCGCGCGCGCGAGGCGGTCGAGCAGATCGCTGTCGTTCATGGCGCCGGAGGGCGGTGGTGGCGCGCCGGCGTCCGGGCGTGGTCCCGCGTCTGGCTGCTGGTTTTTCCCGTCGTTCCCCGCGTCTGCGCCCGCGTCGCGGCCCGCGTCGGGGTTGGGGCCGGTGCTGCCAGCGTCGGCGCCCGCGTCGTTGGCGCCGCCATCCGGGCTCCCTGCGTCCGGGGAACCCGCGTCGCCCGGTCCAGCCTCGGGACTCCCGCCGTCGCCGCCGCCGCCATCCCCGTGATCGCCGCCTCCGTCCGGTACGCCCGCGTCGCGCTTGGCCTCTTCGCGCCAAGCGAGGACGATGGCACGGTTCCAGGCCACGTCACGGTCCACGGGCGATCCCGCGTCGGGGCCCACCTCGGCGGGCGAGCGCGTGAGGGCCTTGTCGTAGGCGCCGATCGCTTCGTCGTACCGCTCGTCGATCGCCAGTAAATTTCCTTCGAGAAAGCGCGCGCGCCGCCGGAGCTCGGGGTCGAGGCCGTCGCCCTCGAGGAACGCGCGCACGAGACGCACGGCACACGCCACCTGGGCGCCGCGGGTCTTCTTCGCCGCTTCGTCTTTCAGGACCACGCGCGGACCGAAGCGTTGGTCGGCCGGGAGCGCAGCGCCGAAGAGCGCCAGACCGAGATCGTACGCGGCGCTCGGGCGCTCGGTGACGAGAGCCGGCGTGCCGATCGCGCCCTCGTCGCAGGGGCCCGTGGCGAGGTAGCCCTGCAGGCGCTCGACTCCCGCCGCGGCACGGCCGGCGTCTACGTCGTCGTTCGCCTGGGAAACCTCGGGCGAGAGGCGATCGAGCGGGTGCGAAGGGGTCCAGCCGCAGGCGCTCACGGCGAGCGCGAAGATGGACCCGAACGCGACGCAACGCGCCTGCTTCATGGGGCCTCCTTGCGGCGCGCGCGCCCAAGCTCACCCACACAGGCTTCGAGCGCGAGGAGCAGCAGCGCGACGCCGAGTGGCCAGCGGTACACCTCGGCAAAGAGCGTCTCGACCTTCTCGGAGAGCTCGTAGCGCATCGTGCGCGCGAGCGCGTCGCCGAGCACTTGAAGGCCCGTCTCGCCTTTCTCGGCTTGCACGAGCTTGCCGTTGCCCGCCTTGGCGACCTCGGCGAGCTGCTTTTCAGCAGCTTCCGTGAGCTCCGTCGTGAGCGGCTTGCCATCGGCCCCGCGACGCCAACCGGCGACCGCACCCTTCTCGTCGACGAGCGGCAACGGCTCCGGCGCACGCCCCCCCACACGCACCACGTGCACGCGCGCCCCGTACTCGGAAAGCTCG
>CAIOHM010000421.1 GCA_903858055.1 uncultured delta proteobacterium | reverse complement strand
CACGCGGTCTCGTCGCAGCTCGCCTCGAGCCCTAGTACGAGCAAGGCGTCTCCTTTCGCTCCAGCGCGAAGACCCCGTAGAGCGGCTCCGGTCCCTCCGCACCCGGCGCACCGTCGAGCAGCCGGAGCTCGACGCGATCGTCGTCGAGGAGGGAGACGATGGCGAGCACGTCCCGCGGGGAGCCGCTGCGTTCGCGCACCGCGAAGACGAGGTTTCGCACCTGACCGTCCGCGAAGCTCAAGTTCGAGAGCGTGTCCGAGGCGAGCGGCGGGAGGGGGCGCAACGCGGTCCGTGCGAAGCGAGCATCGCTCGAGGAGAGGGCGCCCGGCTTGTCTTGGAGCTTACGCGTGTCGAGCTCGAGGCACACGCGCGTGCCCACGGCGAAGCCTGCCCGCACGAGATCCGAACCCTCGACGACACCCTCGAGGCTACCCTTCCCGGTGCTGTAACGGCCCGGCTGTTCGCAGGCCGCGAGCACGAGCATGACCGCGCAAGCGAGGCCCGTCTTCGCGGCGGTCGCACGACGCGAGGTCGATGCCGAAGCGTGGCACACGAGGCTCATGGATCACAGCGGTAGCGCCTCAGGTCGGCGCCGTCGACGGTTCGCTGCAGCGCGAGAAAGCCGCCGCTTGGGACGACCGCGAAGCCGCGCGTGACCTCGTCGGGGAGCGGCGACGCGGGGACCTCTTGGCGTCCGATTTCGGCGCCGCTCGCGACGGCGAGGCAGAGCACGACGACCGACGCGGGGGAGTCTTCGAGCACGACCCCCACGTAGAGCTCTCCGGCGGCGTTTGCATCGAGAAATTCTAGGCTTCGAACGGGGCCCGCGAAGGTGAGCTCACGCGTGTAGCGGTGCACGAACGGGGAGGCCTCGCCGCGCGCGACGCTCACGCGTGCGCTGCCCGGAGCGACGATGCCGGCGTGCAAGACGCTCTTTCCGTCGGACGCGAGGCGGCCGGGGATCTCACGCTCGCTCGGCGGAGGCTCACCCTTGACCGTGGCGATGGGCACGCATGCCCCATGCTCGCGCTCCACGCACACGAGGTCACCGCTAGCGAATACCCCAGTGACGAGGCCTGGATCGCCAGCGCGAGGCGGAAGCGGGACCTTGGCGAAGGTCTTGCCGTCGCCGTCCACGAGCACGACGGCGCGATCGACCAGGCGGTCGAGGAGCGCGAAGCCGCGGCCGGGCAGGGCGGTCGCATCCTGAATCGCGGTGAGGGGCGCAGGCACCGTGCGAAGGTCGCCCGTCGTGCTCACCAGGACCAAGCGGCCGTTGACCCCGTCGACGATCAGCGCATCGCCCTCGGCGTGGGCGGCGAACGCGGCTGGACCTTCGGCGTTGCCCTCCGCGCGGGCGAGACGGCCAAGCCCGCTCGGGCTCGACGACCAGGAAAAATGCAGGTCCCGCAAAGCCGTCGCGGCGTCGCTTTCGTTCGCTGCGGGCGCCGGTGCGGCGGGGGGCGTCGAAGCACGCGAAGAGGCGGTCACGGACGATGCGGGGCCTCCCTCACGGTGCCGGTGGGGGGCCTCCGCGCGGAGCACGACACGGAGTTCCAGGGCGACGAGCACCCCCGCCAACGCGAGCACGGCGACCACGGCACGACGAGCCGACATGCGCGCCGCGCTAGCAGGCCCCGCCCCGTTCTGCGACGTGCCTCGATCGGTCGAGCGCCCGGCGTCAACGAAACCCGCGCACGACGTCCTTGCAAGCGCGCCGGAAAGCCCACAGGGTTCCGACGTGATGCGCGCCGTCTCCTCCCTCCCCATTACGATCGTCTCGCTCGCTCTCGCCACGGTTGCAGCTGCGTGCAGCAGCTCGGAGTCGGGCTCCTCGCGCGAGGTCGTGGCCATCGACGATGTCACCGCCGACGTGCCGGTCGCGCAGGTCGACGAGCTGGTCGATGCCGCGGCGCCGAGCGACGCAGGTGCGGTCTCGTCCGACGGCGGCGCCGGGTGCACGGTCTACACGCAAGGGGCGCTCCTCGAGGCCACCTCCGACGTGAACTTGCGCGCAGGCGCGGCGACTTCGCACACGGTGTTGCAGGTGGTTCCCACCGGCGCCGTCGTAAGCGTGACCGCGACGGGGTGCCCCGTGAACGGCTTCGTCCCCGTGAAGCTCCAGGGGGTCTCCGGCTGGAGCTATGCGTCGTATTACCGAGCCTATGTGCCGGTTGCGTCCGCTTCCGACGCGGGTGCTGGGGCGGCGTTCACGCGCGAAGATGCCATTCGTCGTGCGCAGCAGTCGGTCGGTTTCGCCTACTGGTGGGGCCACGGTCGCTGGCGCGCCGAGGGCGTGCGGCCCGAGTGGGTGGGCACGTGCACGGGAAGCTGCCCGAGTTGCACCTTCACGGGGACTTACGGGGCGGACTGCTCGGGCATGGTCGCAAAGGCGTGGAAGGTGCCCTCGTGGAACGACGACGTGAGCGTCGACAAGCACCCGTTCGGGACGATTCACTTCGTCGCGGCGAACAGCCTCTGGAGCGACGTCTCCCGCTCGAGCCTGCTGAAGGCGGACGCGCTCGTGTACAACACGAACGGCGCCGGTCACATCCTCATGTTCGAGTCCGGCGACGGCTGGGGCAGCGTGGTCGCCTACGAGTGCAAGGGCTGCTCGTCGGGCTGCGTGCGCAACCTTCGGAGCGTGGGCGCTGCGTACAAGGGCATCCGCCGCGCCGGTTTCTGAGCCTGCTCACGCGCTCGCAGCGCGATCGCGCGGAGTCGCCGGCGGCAAGAGCGGATCGTCGTCGGCGTCGGGGTCGACGATGCTTCCGGGCGCCAGGCTCGGGCGCGGGTCGAAGCTGCCGGTGATGAGCCGCGCCCCGCGCGCGTAGGTGATGTAGCTCCAGGCCCAGTTGAGGATCACCGCGACGCGGTTGCGGAACCCGACGAGGAACCACACGTGCACGAAGAGCCACGCGAGCCACGCCGGGAGGCCGCGGAGGCGAAAGGGGCCCTTCTCCGCGACGGCGCGCGAGCGGCCGATCGTCGCCATGATCCCCTTGTCGACGTAACGAAAGCGCTCGGGACGCCGTAGCCCGCGGCTCTCGCGATCGATGAGGTCTGCAACGAATCGACCTTGTTGCAGGGCCACGGGGCTCACGCCGGGGAGCAGGCGGCCCTTCTCCGTGAACGACGCGACGTCGCCGATCGCGAAGGCCCAGGGGTGGTTTGGGATCGAGCAATCCTCCCGCACGACGACGCGGCCGCCGCGATCGAGTTCAGCCCCGAGCGCCCCCGCGAGCGCGTTCGGTGCCACGCCCGCACCCCAAAGCACCGTCGCCGCTTCGATCCGCTCGCCGCCCACATCGACGCCGAACGCGTCGATGTTCGAGACCGACACGCCCGTTCGGACCTCGACCCCCATGCTCGTGAGCTGCTCGACGGCGGCTTGCGAGGTCTCCTCCGAGAACGCCGAGAGAATGCGCGGGGCCATCTCGATGAGCACGACGCGGGTCTTGACCGTGTCGATCTGACGGAACTCGTTCGCGAGCACCGTGCGCGCCAGCTCGGCCACCGCCCCCGCGAGCTCCACGCCCGTCGGCCCGACGCCGATCACCGCGAAGGTAAGGAGACGATCGCGCTCGGGTCCGACCGGTGCGCGCTCCGCTCGCTCGAACGCGAGGAGGACGCGCTTGCGAATCTCGAGCGCGTCGTCGAGGGACTTGAGCCCCGGCGCGTGCTCGCTCCAGGCTTCGTGCCCGAAGTAATGGTTCTGCGCGCCTGCGGCGAAGACGAGGTAGTCGAAGGCGAGGTCGCCGCCGGCGAGGGCGACGCGGTGGTGCTCGAGGTCGATGCCCGTGACCTCCGCGAGCAGCACGGTGACGTTCGCCTGCCCGCGCAGGACCGAGCGGATCGGCGTGGCAATCTCCGCGGGCGAGAGCCCGGCCATGGCGACTTGGTAGAGGAGCGGCTGGAAGAGGTGGTGGTTCCGCCGATCGACGAGCGTGATGCGCACCGGGCTGTGGGCCAGCGCGCGCGCGGCGGCGAGGCCCCCAAAGCCGCCGCCTACGATGACGACGTGTGGAAGTTTGCTCGATTGACGCATAGCGGCAAGATGCCACGGCGGCGCGTCATCGTCCACCCCATTCGGAAAGTTGCGCCACGACGAAAGCGAAAAGGCCCCTGTCGCCAGGAGCCTT
The DNA here is from genome assembly GCA_903858055.1 of uncultured delta proteobacterium. GTDB lineage: Bacteria > Myxococcota_A > Polyangia > Polyangiales > Polyangiaceae > CAIQDA01. The sequence goes on along the minus strand of CAIOHM010000421.1, from coordinate 246 downwards.
TCGCATCGAATCACACGCGGTGGGTCAGGACGAAGAGCCCTCTTCGAACTCGGCGTCGATGACGCCGTCCTTCTTCGCCGCGGCCGGCTCGCCTGCGGGCGCACCCGCCTCCGCGCCCGGCTGCGCACCACCTGCATTGTACATCATTTGGGCGATGCGGTGCGACTCCTTCTCGAGCTTCTCGAGCGCCGCGGTGATCGCGTCGTCGTCCTGCTTCTCGACGGCCTCGCGGCCCTCCTTGAAGAT
>CAIOHM010000420.1 GCA_903858055.1 uncultured delta proteobacterium | reverse complement strand
GCGCGGGCAAGGGCACCACGCTCAGACGATCGCTCGCCGCAGGCGGTGGCGTCATCGTGTCGTCGACGGGCACGGGAGGGGCCGCCGGAGCTCCGCGCGGACCGGACACCGCGGCGAACGCCGTCGTGGGGCGCACGGCGTCGCTGAGCTTGCCGGGAAACGCCACGTCGCCGGGGCGCTCGGGCGCGGGCTTCTTCGTCGGGGCCGCGGCCTTGCTCTTGGCCGCGAGCTGCGCGAGCGCGTCGGGGCGCGCGTCGTCGAGGGCAGCGGCGCGCGGCGAACGACCGAGCCACAGGCCGACGACCACGGCCGCGACGCTCGCGACGACGACGATCACGGTCGCTCGCGAGCTCGGCGCAGCCTCCTCCGCGTCGAGCGCGCGCAGGTTCTCGAGCAGGCCGTCGTCCATGCGGTCTCTTTCACCGCGCTCATGGTCCATGGGCCAACATTTCACGCCGTCCGCCGCGACCGGTCCATTCTGCTGGGGCTCGCATCATCCATCCTTCGCGATTCGCCTGAACGAAACCGGGTAATTCCTTGACGTCTCGCTGGCACGAGGGTCGCATGAAGCGCTCGTGCTTCCCAGCCCCGCGAGGCTCCCTTCCATGCGTCCGCACGTCCTTCCGCTGCTCACCGTCGCCGCGCTCGCGGTCGTCCCCGCCGAGGCTCGCGCGGGCGAGCGGGCGCTCACGGTGCAAGACTACCGAACGTTTCGCGCCATGAGCCTCGACCTGCAGGGCCGCGTCCCAACCCTCGACGAGGTCGAAGCACGCGGCCGCGCCGACTTCGACGAGGGGGCGTTCGTCGATCGGCTCATCGCCTCGGGTGCGTACGCGCCCGGTCTGAGGCAGGTCTACATGGATCGCCTTCGCCTCGATTTGAGCAGCGGTTTTCCATACGTTCCCTCGGCAACCACGCTACGGCGCCACGAGGTCCTCGACGCGAGCGGCAAGACCGTCCGCGTGTACTTCCGCGCGGGCCAGCGCCGCACGCGAACCGAAACCGACGGCGCCTTCTGCCTCACCGAGGCCGAGACCGGGCTGCGCTTCCCGAGCAACCAAGCGCCCGTCGGCACCGCGCGGCCCGTCTCGCAAGCGGCGCTCGACGCTGCGACCGTGCTCGTGAAGCCGTGGTGGCTCTACCGCGACTACGCGACCGCGAACCCCACGCTCCGCTTCGGTGCAAGCTGGCCGACCTCCACGCGCAACTTCGCCCCCGCGGCGGCGCTCCTCAAAGAGGACGGCACGACCGACACCACCGCCGTTCGAGTCTGCCGCGAATAAGCCCAGCCTGCCGCCACCGGCGCCGTCTACCTCACGGGCCGCACGGCCCCGCCCGCGGGCACCGCGCCGCCCTACGGCCGCTACACGCAGCTCCCGCTCGACTCCGCCTACGCCAAGGCCCACGCGAACGACCTGCTCGACTGTTCGCTCGGCCTCGCGCTCCCAAACTCGGCCGCGTGCGGCTGCGGCGTCGGGCTCGAGCGCTGCGTTCCAGGCACCGGGCCCACGAACGATCCCGCATCGTTCGTCGTCCCCACGAACGCGGTGCTCGGCGCCGATCAGCCGCTCGGCACGGCGACCGCCACGCGCTCGGCGTGGGCGCGCTACTGGTGGGGCGAAGAGGCCGTGCAGTTCCTCGAGCGGACCTTCGAAGAGGACCGCGACGTGCGCTCGCTGCTCACCGGTAAGGGCACCTGGGTCAACGGGCCACTCCGTGCATTCTACAAACATGGCGCGGCGGCCTCCTGGGGCAATGGGCGCGAGCAAGCGTTCAACTACGCGGTGCCCACGCCGGTGATTGATCCCGCGTCGCTCCCTAGCCTGCTCCCGCACGACACGGACTCCTGGCAGCCCGTGACGAACCGCGGGCCGCACGCGGCGGGCCTGCTGACAACGCCGATCTTCCTCACGAAGTACGCCACGCGGAGGGCCCGAGCCCACGCCGTGTACCAGGCGTTTCTCTGCAAAGACTTCATCGCGGGCAACACGCCAATCGGCGCCTCCGAAGACCCCGATCTCGCCAAGCGCCCGGGCTGCGCGACATGCCACGCGACGCTCGAGCCCATGGCCGCCTTCTTCGCGCGCACCGTCGAGTCGACGTGGACATGGTTGCCGCAGGCGAACTTTCCCACCGACGCCGCGCTGTGCCGCAAGGCCTCGAACGGTGCGGTCAACGCGAACTGCCCGACCTTCTACGACTCCGCCTTCGCGACGAGCCAAGCGTCGTACCTGAAGGGGTCTTACAACGCGCCGCAGAACGCCGACCGTGGGCCCGCCGGGCTCGCGAGCGACGTCGTGTCGAGCCCCGAGTTTGCACGCTGCGTGGTGCGCACGGTCGGAGAGGCGCTGATGCCAGGGCAGCTCGGTGACGCCGACGCGGCCCTCGAGGCCAATCTCGCTCGGGTCTTCGTGGCCAACGGCTTCCGCATCCGCCCGCTCTTGCGCGCCATCGTGACCTCCGAGGCGTACCGCACGAGCAACAACCTCACCTCGAGCGCCTGGCGCGCCACGGAGGCCCCGTGAGAGCTCCCGCGTCTCTCCCCTTCCTCGCGGCGCTCGCGTTCGCGAACGCGGGCTGTTCGCGGCCCGCCGAGCCTCAAGCCTCGGTCCAGGAGGTCCCCGTGACGTCCATTCCGGGCCACGAGAGCCTCGCGGAGGACACCTCGCGCAAGGTCGAGCCGCGCCTCCTCCCGCAGGAGGCCCTCATCCGCAGCTACCTCACGATCTTCGGCGACCTCTCGCCGCTCGCCATGCAAGCGCGCCTCCGCACGGGCTCGACCGCGCTCTTCGACACCTGGACCGACTACCTCGGCGCGCTCGGCGTGCCGAACTACGAGGCGGACACGCCGCGCACGGGCCAGACGAACGCGCTCATGCTCGCGGCCTTCGAGCGCATCGGCGTCGCGCTCTGCGACAAGGCGGCGGCTGCGGACCTCGGGAAGACCGCGGCGCCGCTCGCCCAGCGGAAGGTCTTCCGCTTCGAGGTGCCGACCGCGCCAATGAGCGAGGCCGAGTTCGGCGTGCGCTTCGATTCACTGCACCGCACGTTCCTCTCGTACCCCGTCGCGCTCGCCCCCGCAGACCGCACGCCGCGCTTCTTTGCACTCTACAAAGACGTGCTCGCGCGCCACGGTGCTGCGCCGTCGAGCGCCTTCACGGCGACGCCCACGCAGGCCGCCTGGGCCGCGGTCTGTTACGGGCTCGTGCGTCACCCCGAGTTCCACCTGTACTGAGGGCTTGCTCATGCTTCGCGACGATCGCCGCGGTTTTCTCAAGCTCTTCGGCGCAGGCGCCCTCGGTGCCCTCGCCGGCAACCCGCTCACGCACGCGCTCGCCGCGGAGCCCACCGCAGCCACGGACGACTTCTTCGTCTTCGTGCACTGTGCAGGCGGCTGGGACGTGACCCTCTGGAGCGACCCGCGCACCGAGGCCACGAACATCGTCGACCCCCCGAGCACCGAGTTCGTCGACGCGGACGCCCTGCGCCTCTGGGAAGACGCGACCCTCGACGCGAACGCGAAGACCTTCGCCCCCATCGTGCGCGGCAACCTCCGCTTCGGCCCGGCGATCGGCGACCTCGCCGCCTTCGCCGACCGCCTCACGCTCGTGAACGGCGTGGCGATGAACACGGTCAGCCACCCGGACGGGACCGCCTACGCGGCCACGGGACGCCACCTCGCGGGCGGACGCTCGGTCGCATCGTCCGCGGACGTGTGCCTCGCGGATGCGCTCGGGACTTCGCAGCTCTTCCCTTCCGTGTCGTTTCGCTACCCGTCGGCCTACGTCGGCTCCATGCACGACCCGCGCGCGCTCCCGCTGCGTGTCGACGCGGTCGGCACCATCGCCCGAAGCCTCGCGCGGGCCAACACGACCACGAACGCCGCGGACCGTGACGCCGTCAACGTGCTGCTCTCGCAAGAGGCCCTCGCGCTCCGCGCCGCGAGCCACGGCACGACCGCGGCCAACGGCTACGCGGTCCAGGTCGAGACGCTCCGCAAGATGTTCGGCGGGAGCCTCGGTCCGCTCTTCGATGTCACCGCGCTCAAGGCCGCGAACTTCAGCGCCGCGACCTACGCCGGGCGCTTCCAAGGCGCGACCGCCGTGAACGTCTCGTTCGCGATCGAGGCGATGAAGCGGAACCTCGTCCGCAGCGTCGCGCTCACCTGCGGCGGCTTCGACACGCACGGCACGAACTACCGCACGCACGGGCAGAACCTCCAAGAGACCTTCGATCTCATCGCGGGCTTGCTTCGTGCGATCGATCAAGCACCGCACCCGACGCGCCTCGGCGCGAAGCTCGCCGACCACGTGCACGTGCTCGTCACGAGCGACTTCTGCCGCACGCCGGGCATCAACGCCACGGGCGGACGCGATCATTACCCAAACAATACGGCGCTCATCATCTCCCCGAAATTCCTGGGCGGGACGACGTTCGGCTCGACGCGCACGTCGGACCTGCTGCCCCAGAACGCAGGGACCTTCTCGGACGGCGTGCGCCCCGTCGGCCCGCCGGACGTGCTCGCGACGCTGCTCCAGGCCGCCGGTGTCGACCCACGCCGCTACCTCCGCGACGGCGACGTCGTGCGCGCGCTCCTGAGGAGCACATGAGCGTCCATCGCTCGCTTGGGGCGGCCCTCGTGGCGGCGGCCCTCGGCTGCTCGTCGACGCCGGTCGAGGGCACGCTACTTACGGCCGCGGCGCTCGAAGGTGTCGAGGCGAAGTCGATCCCCCTCCCCGCTTCGCTTGGCACGGTGCGCGCGTTGAGCGAAGCGAACGGCGACATGCTCGTGGCGGGCGATCGCAGGTTCGCGCTGCTCGAGCGCGAGGCATGGAGCGTTCACGCGACGGGCGACGCAAAGCTCATCGCAGCCGCGCGCGCGCCGAGCAGCGTCGCCTACGCGCGCTTCCTGGCGGTGGGTTCGGCGGGCGAACTCTTCGCCATCTTCGATGACGCGCGGACCCTCGACCTCGCGAGCCGCTACGGGTTCACGAGCGGGGAGCTCCGCATGGCGGCGGACCTCGGCGATCGGGGCGCGGCCTTCGGCCTCACGGACGGCTACGCGATCGCGCGCGACGGCGAGGTCACGCGCGTCGCGCTCGCAGGCGTAAGCGAGGTTTTTTCCTGCCATGCGAGCATCTTCGTGCGCACGGCCTCGAGCCTCTACCGCCTCGACGCGAGCGCGCGGCCGGCCTTCGTGACCGTCTTCCCCGCGGCGCTTGCAGGCGCGGCGTGCGACGCACAGGACCGCGTCGTCGCGATGACCGCTACGACACTTTGGCGTGAGGGTGGCTCGGCGCTCGCGCCGATCGTCGAGGGGAGCGACCTCGCGAACCTCGTCGGAACGAGCGAGGGCATCGCCTTCACGCAAAGCGGCGCGCTCTGCACGCTCGTCGAGAGCGCGCTGCGATGCTCCACGCGCGACGGGGCGTTCACCAAGCTCTTTCGCTCGCAGAGCGAGCTCCCCTACGCGCTTACCGCGGCGGGTGACCTCGTCGCGCTCGTGCGCCCCGACCGTGACGCCGGGCTCGAGGCGGACGGCGCGAGCCCCCCCACGCAAGACGCTTCATCGGCGGACGCCGGCACGACCTCGGACGGAGGGCCGACCGGCGACGCAGGGCCGAGCGCCGACGAGACCGCGTGGACCACGCGCGTGAGGCCCATCGCCGAGCGCGCCTGCTTCGGTTGCCACGGCACCGTCGGGGCCGCCAGCGTCTCGCTCACCACGTACGCAGCATGGGTGACGAATCGGAACGCGATCCGCCAGCGCGTCGTCACCCAGCAAAACATGCCGCCGAATGCGTCGAACCTCGCGAGCGCGGACCGCAGCGTGATCGCCGCCTGGCTCGGCACCAACTAGCGGGCTGCCGAGAAAAGAGCGAACGACCCAAAGTCACGGGAGGAGGACGCAGGAATGCTCGGAGCGTCTCCCGGGACGACGACCGACGACGAGTCGGGGCGATGGGCCTTTTTTCATCGCCCCGCTAGGGTCGGAGCGCGGCCGCGTCGACGGGCGGGATCCCCGGGGCGAAGATCGTCGTGACGTGCGCGCCCTCGGGAACGCGCGCCCCGGGCCACACCACGCAGCGGTCGAGGTGCACACCTCGCTCGAGCTCCGCCCGGGCTCCAACGACGCTCCCGGAGATCGTTGCATCCTGCACGTTCACGGCTTCGCCGACGAAGCGCTCGAGACCGCGTTCGAGGAGCCACACGCGGTTCGCCTCGAGGTAGGCCCCGAGGCCCCCCACGTCGAGCCAAGGCTGCTCGAACACCTGCACCTCCACGAAAGCCCCGGCCCTCAGCAGCGGCAAGAGCACGTCACCCACGAGGCAGCCCGCATGCGGGAGCGCGGCGAGGCTCGCAGGCCCGAGCAATGCGCAACCCAGGTAGTCGAAGGCGTGCGACTCACCGGGCGCAACCGTCTCTTGGCGCAGCCGCACGACGCGCCCGGAGCGGTCGACGCCCACGTTCCCGGCCCCCCGCGCCGGAGCCACGAGGAGGCGCGCCACGCCCGCGATCGATGCGGAAGCGAGCTCGAGGACCGGGAGCCGCGCGAAAAGATCACCGTTCACGACGAGGAGTCGATCGCTGCGCAGGAGACCGCCATCGCGCGCGTGCCGCACGCCGCCGGCCGTTCCCAAGAGCTCGTGCTCGAGGCTGAGCGCGACCAAGGGCTCCTCCTCCGCGTAACGCGCAAGCGCCGGCGCGAGGTGATGCGCGTTCACGACGACGCGCGCGAAGCCCGCCTCGCGAAGCGCCCCAACCAGGTGCCCGAGCGCCGGCCTGTCGCCGATCGGCACGAGCGGCTTCGGGAGGAGGTCCGTGAGCGGCCGCAAGCGCGTGCCCAAGCCCGCCGCCAACACCATCGCGTCCGTGCTAACGCCGTCGTCGCCCGTCATGTCCCCGCACTCTCGTCGTCCCCGCGTCGCTCGGCAACTTTCGTTCGCAGCGGCTCTTGCGCTCGCGGTGCTCGCGACGCCTTCGTGTTCGGACGACGCCGCAAGCCGCGCCACGTGCGAGGCGGTCGAGCGCGCGCGCTGCGCGCAGCCTCAGTGCTTCGCCGCGGGCACCGCGTTTGGCATCGCAGAAGATTGCGCGAGCTACGCCGTCGACGCGTGCCGCGGCGGAACGGTCTCGGGCGTCGTGGCGAGCGCGGAGCAGCAGCGCGCCTGCACCGAGGCGATCTCCGCGGCCGGCGCGACATCGACCTGCACGGCCGTACGCACGCCGTCCTCGCTACCGGCCTGCGCGTTTCTGGTTCCAGCAGGCAGCGACGCCGGGCGCGACTGACGACGCCCGGGCGCGGCCTCGGTGCTCACATCCCCGAGAGGAACTTGTAGGATTCCCCGTCGCGCACGATCACGATGCGGTTGTCGGCGACCGTGTGGCGCCAGTCCGTGCCCTTGCCCGAGGGCTGCTTGTAGCTGGCCGAATACGTGTAATCCACATGCAGCGTGTTCGCGTCCACGCGGTGGATGCGGCGGTAGCGGATTTCGTAGCGAATCGCCTCGGCCTGCGTGAACTTGCCCGTGAGGTAGGCCTTCAAGCCCTCGTAGTCGATGTCGTCGTCGCCGCCGACCGTGCCGCCGTCGTCTTGGTAGCGAGGCGAGGCCATCGCGAGCAGCCGACCGATGTCCTTGTCTTCGACCGCGTGCCGGTACTCCTCGCAGAAACGCACCACGGAGCGGTTCTCGCTCGTGTCGTCGACGTCCGTGTTGACGATGCGCTGCTTTGCGCAGGACGCGAGTCCACCGACGGATACAATGAGGGCCGCAAGCAGCGGGAGCGGTCGAAACATGTTCATCATCTTCGGGGACAGCCTCAAGGCCGAGCGAGCATATCGCGGCTCAGCACCGTTGGGAAAAGAAAGGCTTCTGGGTCGCTCGGGGCGTTGGGCGGCGTTCGGCGCGGCCGCTTTCCTCGCAGCTTGCTCGAGCGACACCATCCTCGAGAGCGCGCCAGACGCCGGCGATCTTCCCGACGCGCAGACCGAACCGGACGCCGCGCCCCCCGCCGACGGGGCCAGCAGCGACGCCGGCACGAACGCGTCGCTCGAGCTCTCGGACGCCGTGATCGACTTCGGTGACGTCTCCTGCGGCGCCGACTCCGACCCGCGCTCGCTCACGCTCACGAACCGCGGCCGGAGCGCGGCGACCTGGAGCGCGCGACTCCAGCGCGGAGCCCCGTTCGTGATCGACGGCGCGTCGAGCGGCACGCTGGCCGCCGGGGCGCAGGTCGCGGTGAAGATCCTCTTCGAGAGCACGCGCGGAGCGCGTTCGGGGAGCGCCTACACCGACGCCCTCATCGTCGACGACGGCGACGACGCGACGCCCGTCACGCAAACCACGCTCCGGGCGGAGCTCGCCGGCGCCGACTTCGCCTTCACGAGCCCCACCATCGCGTTCGGCAACATCGACGTCGCCGGAACGCCCGCTTCGCGCACGGTCGCCCTCGAAAACCTGGGAAACCGCGCAGCGACCGTCTCGTTCGATCAGCAGAGCTCGGGGCCTTTCTCGCTCGTCTTCGGCGGGTCGAGCAGCGCCACGAGCGTCTCCCTTGCCCCCGGCGCGGCGACCTCCGGCATCGTCGCCCGCTTCGACCCCGACAGCGACGGCCCCGCAAACGCCTCCTTCACGTTGGTCACCCAAGGTGCAGTCTGCACGGTGCCGAGCGAGAACCTCGAGCTCACCGGCACGGGCGTCTCGAGCGACCTCCGCGTGAGCGAGCCCGAGCTCGACTGGTCCCTCGTGGGGTGCGGAGCGACCGGCAGCGCCAAGGCCTTGAGCCTCTCGAACGTCGGCACGGCGGCCGTGAGCTACACGCTCACGCTCGCGAAAGGCTCGAGCTCGCCGTTCACGCTCTCGCGCACGAGCGGCACGCTCAACCCAAACGGCTCGCAGAGCGTCACCGTCACGCCGAAAGCCATTCCCGCGCCCACGAACGCCGCGATCGACACGAGCGATAACGCCTTCGGCGATGTGCTGCGCATTCGCGAACCCGGCGGCACCGAGCACACGGTCGACCTCCTTCAAACGGCGAAGGGAGCCGTCTTTCAGGTCCTCCCCGCGAGCGTGGCGTTCCCGAGTACCGTGGTGGGCTCGAGCCGCGACTACGCCGTGAACATCGTCAACGTGGGCTCCGCGCGGGCCCGTGTACAATACACACTCACGCCGGTCGCCGGCCCCTTCCGCGGAAGCACCCCCTTCGGTCCGCAGCCCGTCGAAGGTCAGAACGACTCGCTCGTGAACACGATCACGTTCGAGCCGACGGCCGCGGGGACCTTCAGCGCGACGCTGACCTGGAGCCATGTGCCGCTCCAGGGCGAGGTGCTCTGCGCGCCCATGCCGGCGGCCATCCCCATCACCGCCACGGCCACGCCGTAAGCGCGCGCTTCGCCGTCCGCCACGTCACCCGCGAGGCGGCGGGCCGGGCCCCTCGGCCGAGGCTCGTCAGCGCACCGCTCGGGGCTTCTTGATGAGGCGACGGAAATTCGAGCGGTCCATGCCCGCCTGACGCGCCGCTTCGGAGAGGTTGCCGTCGGTGCGGCGCATGAGCTCCATCGTGTACTCGGCGTCGAAGAGCTCCAGCACGCGCTTCTTCGCCTCCGGGTACGGCAGATCGATCAGCGAGTCGATGCGCAGCCCGCCAGCGCTCTTGCTCTCGCCACGCTTTCGCGACTCGCGCGCCAACGACTCCTTGCCGAAGGGGAGGTCCGAGGGCTGGATGATCTCGCTCTGGCAGAGGATGAACGCACGCTCGAGCGCATGCTCGAGCTCGCGCACGTTGCCGGGCCACGGGTACTCCCGGAGCGCCTTCAGCGCTTCGCTCGAGAGGCGCTTCGCCGGGCGATCCATGCGGCGCGCGAGCTTCTGAAGGAAGTGGTACGCGAGGACCTGCACGTCGTCTCCGCGCTCCCGCAAAGCGGGGAGGTTCACGCTGATGACGTTGAGGCGGTAGTAGAGGTCGATGCGGAACGTGCCGAGGCCGATGCGCTCGTTGAGATCGACGTTCGTCGCGGCGAGCACGCGCACGTCGACGGTCTTTGCTTCGTCGGAGCCGACGCGCTTGACCTCACCCTCCTGAAGCGTGCGCAGGAGCTTCACCTGCGCCGCGAGCGGGAGGTCCCCGACTTCGTCGAGGAAAATGGTGCCGCCGTTCGCAGACTCGAAGAGGCCGGCGCGCGACGCGTTCGCGCCCGTGAAGGCGCCGCGCACATGACCAAAGAGCTCGCTCTCGACGAGCTCCTTCGGAATGGCCGCGCAGTTGACCGGCACGAACGGCTTCTCGGCGCGTGAGGAGCGTTGATGGATGGCCCTCGCCACGAGCTCCTTGCCCGTGCCGCTCTCGCCGAGGACGAGCACCGTCGAGCGCGTGTTCGCGACACCGTCGATGATGCGGTAAACGGCCTCCATTTTCGGGCTCGTGCCCACGAGCTCGCCGAAGCGCTCTTGCGAGAGGAGCCGCTGCTCGAGCTTCGAGGCGCGCTCCGCGAGGCGCTTGTGGTCCGCCGCCTTGGTGACGGCGAGCGCGACTTGATCCGCGGAAGCGAAGGGTTTTTGCAGGAAGTGATGGGCGCCACCCTTCACGGCGCGCACCGCCGTGTCGACGTCCGCGTAGGCGGTCATCATGATGGCCTCGCACGTGAGCGCGCGCTCCTTGATGGCCGCGAGGAGCTCGAAGCCATCCATGCCCGGCATGCGGAGGTCGACGAGCGCCACGTCGGGCTGATGGCGGTCGATCTGCTCGAGGGCCGAGAGGCCGTCTTCAGCCGTGAGCACGTGCATGCCGCGCGCCGTGAGCAAGCGCGCGAGCTGCCGGCGCAGCGTGGCGTCGTCGTCGACGATGATCACCTGCACGGGTGTCTTGTCGTCTTCGATGGGCGGCGGCGCGGCGCTCAGAGTTCGTGGTGCACCGGGTGGCACCGAATGTCGCAAGCTCACGCGCGTATTTTCTCAGGTTTCGAGCGCGAGGGCGAGAATCTTGCGAGCGAGGGTCGACACACGCGTACCGGGGGGCAGCGGCCACGGCACGCGGTGGAGCGCGACGTAGGCTTCGGGGAGCACGAAGACAGGCGCTGCGAGCGAGGGGAGCGACGCGCGGTGTACGGAAACCGCGAGCTTGCGATGCGAGAGCGTGTGCGCGACGACACCGAGCGGCGCGTCGACGCGGAGCCCCGCTGCGTGGGAAGCCTCGGCGAGCGACGGCGCCACGTCGAACAGCGGCGGCTCGAGGAGACCACCGAAGAGGCCCTCGGGCTTCCGCTCCGCGAGCCACACGTCTCCTTCCGCTTCGCGCGCGATCACGAGCGCGTCGAAGGCGGCGGGTACGGGCTTCGCCTTCTTCGAGAGCCGCGGCAGTTCGGCGGCGGTACCACGCTCGCGCCCCGCGCAATGGCTCGCGACCGGGCAGAGCATGCAGCGAGGCTCGCGCGGAACGCACACGGTCGCGCCAAGCTCCATGAGCGCTTGGTTCCAGTCGCCGGGTCGATCTCCCACGACGAGCGCATCGGCGCGCGCACGAAAGTGGCTCATGCCGCGCGGCGTTCGCGCGTCGGTGGAGTCGTCGAAGAGGCGCGCAAAGACGCGTACGACGTTCCCATCGACGACGCTCGCCTGCGCATCGAAGGCGATGCTCGCGACCGCGCCCGCCGTGTAGGGACCGATGCCCGGCAGCGCCTCGAGCGCGTCGCGATCGGGAGGAAATTCGGCGTCGTGCCGCGCCACCACCTCATGAGCCGTGCGATGGAGCATGCGCGCACGGCGGTAGTACCCGAGGCCGCTCCAGTGGCCGAGCACCTCCTCGACCGGAGCCTCCGCGAGGTGCCGCACGGTCGGGTAATACGACAGAAACTTCTCGTAATACGGAATGACCGTCTCGACGCGCGTCTGCTGCGACATGACCTCGCTGAGCCAAATGGCATACGGGTCGCGCGTGGCGCGCCACGGGAGCGGGCGCTTGACCTGGTCGAACCACGAAAGCAGCGAGCGACGCAGAGCGGCCCCATCGGCCGTCGGCATCGCTCGCTCGCTCGCGCTCTCGCGGGGTGGCTTCACGTCATTTCGAGGAGCAACGACTCCGGGTTCTCGAGCGTTCGAATCACGTCGTAGGCGAAGGCTGCGCCCACGTGTCCGTCGACGATGCGGTGGTCGAAGGAGAGCGAGAGGAGCATCACCTGCCCGATGACGATCTGGCCGTTCTTCACGACGGGCTTCTCCTTGATCTGGTGCAGACCCAGGATGCCGACCTCGGGGAAGTTGATGACCGG